>DATMXP010000037.1 GCA_035561515.1 Terriglobales bacterium
ATAGTAGTTAGAATGATGGAAGAAGGGGAATATTCCTTTCTTCACTTCCCGCAATCCCCACAAATTCTAAGCGTACTCGAAGCCGACATTAGTGTGTCGGCTATTCGCTTTTGGAGACAGTTTGGACAGAAAGACCCGCGAACGAAAAATCCAAGATGTACTTCGCCAGTTGACGAGGGCATATCTCAGGGAACGTAATCCTCGCATCTATGCCCGTCTGCGGAAACGCGCAACGGAAATCGTAGACGCTGACATAGCGGCAAAGCTCATCGGAGAAATGAATGCCATTGAAGAAACCAACTCAGAAAGAAATTAGCGGCAGCATCAGGAAGCCGCGTAAAGAACAACCTACAGCTAAGACTCCTAAACGCGGCCCTGTGACCTGTAGCTGGCGTGAGGTAGTCTCCAACGGGAAATTGAATTACCGATAAAGGACTAATGGATGGAACCAACAATACAGGATTTACAGGTTCAGATTGAGGAGCTACGGAACAAGCTGAACGAGTCCGAACAGGGCCGTCAGTTCCTTGTGGAGCATTTCACGGAACGATTAAGCGAGGACAGCGAGAAACGTGCTCAAGAGCTATTGGCCGAACGTCTGCAATCGAAGCAGGAGAGCGTACAGGCACAACTCAAGTCGATTGGACTCAAACGGCCAGATTCCTATGCTGAATACAAAAGCCTCAGTCTTACCGACCAAGCACGTTGTTTGAGCGAATTCGGAGGCGAAGCGTTCATGGCCGACCTACTGCGAAAGAAAGCTGCTGAGGACGCGGAACTTCGTCGTAAGGCAATCATTGAACAGCAGGCAAAGAAGAATCCCACGCTCTAACAGGAATTGGGGCAGCAAAGTATTCTCCCTTCCGCTGTCCGAACGCTCCCGACGTGTGACGGTGAGCGTAAACACGATGGGCTGGTGCCATCCTTCGCTGGCCCATCACATTTCGCTGCACACTGTGCAGCAACAAGATTCCGCAGCCGTTGAGCCGTCTTTGGGATTCCATAAGGACGATAGGCGAGATGTGCGGAAGTTGGTCAAAATGGGCGTACCGGAACGTACAGCTATTGACCCTTGCACACGTCTAGCAGACGACCGTATTTCTCCAGCGGTGAATGTCGCCGGATAGAGGTGCAAAAATGCGGTCTGCGCTTCAATTGGAGAAAAAAGGCCACTAGAAGCGCAGACCGTTAAACAACCTAGGTTGTCAATGAACGCCCTGCACATTGAGTGCATACGACCTGAGCCGTTGAACTTGTATCGCCAACTACGCGAGTGTCCGGCGAATGGTCAACTCGCATACGCCGAACTTCTCAGCGATTTGTTTGAACGTGGCACCGGACTCCCGCAGGGCTGCAATCTCTGCCCTGTGATGGTCACGCAGGGACTTTGGACGGCCACCTACGCGGCCCTGGGCCTTGGCACGGGCAAGCCCTGCAAGCGTTCGCTCGCGCAGCCTGTCTTTCTCCATTTTGGCGAAGCAACTGAGCAGGGCGATGATTCCGTCACCGAGCGGCCCAATGGTGGAGATATATGGTTCGCTGTAGCTGGTGAACTTCACACCGACGCTAGACAGTCGTTGCAGGTACGTGAGGGCTGCTAATGGCCCTTCTCTGGTGAGACGGTCTAACGCCCAAACCAGAACGGCCTCAAAGCGACGTTTACCAGCGTCTCTGAGCATCGCCTGTAGTTGTTCGCGGTCTGCACGGCCTCCACTGGCAACGTCAACGTATTCTTGGACTATCTGCCAGCCCTGAGCTTCGCAGTGCTGTCTCAATTGACGAAGTTGGTTTGTTGCATCCTGTCCGTCAGTGCTAACGCGGCTATAAATGGCGATTCTCATAGGGTTGAACCTCGTATCTAAAACGGTCGTTTTGTTACTGCGAATGATGGCGTCTGTAAATCGTTGAAAGTTCGTGATGGATTGAACGTGAAATCGCTACCCGTTTTTGTTAGGCCACTGGGAACGTCCGGATTAGTGAACGTCCCCAGAGGATTCAGTTCACCGCCATTGACTCAGCCGTGAGCATCACTGCCAAGTCACAAGCACAAATTGCTTTGCAGTTGTTCACTACCAGACCGCAGAACTTGGAGTGACACGTCACACATTCGCTCAGTAAGGCCACTGGCACCGTCTCTGAGCAGCTTGCACACTGTGCGACGGCTTCTGAGCCGTCCATCACTAACGAATCGCTCATATCGCTCCTTTGCCTCTTCTCGTATTCGTTGCTTAACGACTGCAACGTCCTTCAAAGATGCCCGAGCGGTGATGTGCGTCAAGTGGAAAACGAACTGGCAGATGGATGGATGAACACTCACAACTGCTAAGTGACTGGAGTGTATAGCGTTAACGTTAGTGGAAATGTATCTGTCGAGATGTGAAGTTAGGCAGTGAACATGCGCGTGTGCGTCAATTCGCGGCTGGAAACGGTTCACAGAGGGTGATGATGCATGGTCGGAGTAAGAAAACGACATACCGCGTCGGTAGCCCTGACAATTTTTCACTGTGTGGAGGTTGTCTAACAATTACGGAACTCATAATCGAATCGGTGACCTGCACAACTTCCACTGGCTAAGGTAGCGCAGAGGAAAAGATTCTCTCTGAGCCGTTCCAGAGGACAACTAAGGGCGTCTTTTTCTATTTTTTCGAGTGTTCGGGACGACTGTATAGCAATTCTTCCCAAGTGGTTCTCGTCGGCAACGGAACCAAAAAACGAGGAGATGTTTAAGCACCTGATGAATATCGAATGGCTGACGGCTGAAGAAGCCGCGCAGCATTTGCGTGTAAAAGTGCGAACGTTACTGCTATGGACTCGCTTAGGAAAAATTAGAGGCTATGCGCTGTCTGGCACCCAAAGGAAGGTCTGGCGGTATCTCAGAGCTGACCTAGACGCATCACTGCTAGGAACTCCTGTGTTACATTCTGCTCTGCCGTCCGTGCTCGGGAGGATGGATTGAAACGAGCACGGCATCAGAATGGAAGTGTAGTGTTTAACAAACGCAGCAAAACTTGGCATTTTCTCTGGCGTGAGAACGGTCAACGTCGCTCAAAGCTACTGGGGCCGGAGTCGGAACTTCCGACAAAGGCCGCAGCGTGGAGAGTGGCAGAACCATTCCGGCGGTCACTGGATGTGCCAACAACCACAACGCCGACAGTTAAGGCACTTGCCGAACGGTATGAGTCAGAGCGAATACCATCCCGGTTTTCGACAGCCAGAATGTACCGTTCATGGTTGCGGAACTACATCATTCCTGAGTGGGGCAGCAAAGGAGTAACGGAGCTACAGCCGCGTGCAGTTGAGCTTTGGCTGCGGCATCTGACCTTGTCTTCGAAGAGCAAAGCGCATATCCGTGCAATGCTTCGGATACTTGTTGACTTCGCTATGTGGTCTGGGTTGATGGAGATTTCGCGCAATCCGATAGAGCTAGTAGTAGTGCGAGGCGCGACGAATCGGACGAGGCAACCAAGAAGCCTAACCGTTGAAGAATTCCAGAGGCTAATTCAACACTCGGGAGAGCCGCTTCGAACGATGGCTCAGGTGGCAGTATGTTTCGGCTTACGAGTCTCTGAGTTGCTGGCTCTCAAGTGGGGCGATATTGACTGGCTACGAGGAAAGCTGCACATACAGAGAGCCATCGTGATGCAGAACGTTGATGATGTAAAAACCATCGCGTCTCGGAAGCCAATGAGTATTGATGCTTCACTTCTAGAGGTATTCCAAGTATGGCGACAACGTACCCAGTTTTCAGGGGACACTGATTGGGTGTTTGCGAGTCCAGTGGAACTGGGCCGACTGCCTTATTCCTATCCTTGGTTCTGGCTGGAACTCCAAAAGGCAGCCAAGGCAGCGGAACTGGGAAAGCTGGGAACTCACACTTTCCGACATACCTACCGGAGTTGGCTTGATGCCGTCGGTACTCCTATAGCAGTGCAGCAACGCATGATGCGTCACACGGACATTAGAACGACTCTTAATGTTTACGGTGACGTTGTAACCGGAGAGATGGAGCAAGCTGGTTCGAGAGTCGCGGAACTCGCTCTAAGTGGACTGCTCTAAGTGGATTGCAGGTGGATTGCAGGCCGAGTTAAGTAGTTGAAAGTACTGGCGGAGAGAGAGGGATTCGAACCCTCGATAGAGTTTCCCCTATACACGCTTTCCAAGCGTGCGCCTTCAGCCACTCGGCCATCTCTCCGCTGAGAAGGGATGTGGCTTCGTTCCATTGTACCAGCAGTTCTAATCAGGGCCGTCCCATGCGGCGCAAACGCAAAACAAAAGCCCGACCTCGTGGGCCGGGCTTTGCAAGCTTGGAATGCTTTAGTCTTCGCCTTCGCCCATCTGCTGCGCCAGGTAGTTCTGGATCCCCATCTGCTTGATCAACTCCAGTTGCGCTTCGAGCCAGTCGATATGGTGTTCTTCATCCACCAGGATGTGTTCCAGCAGTTCGCGCGACCCGGCATCGTTCGCCGCGGAGCAGACGTGAACGCCATCGTTCAGCCGCTTCACGGCGTCGTACTCCACCTGCAAGTCGTTCTTGAATTGTTGTTCCACCGAGCCGCCGATATTGATTTTGAAGTAATCGCTCATGTTCGGCGTCCCGTCGAGATACAGAATCCGCTCCATCAACTTCTCCGCGTGCTTCATCTCGTCGATGGATTCTTTTCGGACGTAGTTCGCGAGCCGCTCATAACCCCAGTTCTCGCACATCTCGGCATGAAGGAAGTATTGGTTGATGGCCGTCAATTCAGCTTTCAGCACTTCTTGCAGGACTGCCAGAACTTTCGCATCACCTTTCACGTGTCGCTCTCCAGATGGATATCGTTATCAGTACGCGAAATTCTACCAGCAATCCCCGTTTGTGACAGCGGTGTCCTCCGAACCTCTAAGCTGCCGTGGTTTTTCCTCCGAGCAGCGTCAAAACTTCGCCCGTGATATAGCTCGAATCCGCCTCCGACGCGAAGAATACATACGCCGGTGCCACTTCCTCAGGTTGGCCGGCCCTTCCCATCGGCGTGTTCTTGCCGTGTTTGGCCGTCTCCTCCGGATCAAAGTCGCTCGCCACCAGAGGCGTCCAGATCGGGCCCGGTGCAACGCAATTGACCCTTATCCCTCTTTCCACCATCTGCTGAGCCAGAGTCTTCGTGAACGCGTGGATCGCGCCCTTCGTAGACGAGTAATCCAGTAGGTCCTTGTTGCCCTGCAACCCGGTGATCGACCCTGTATTAATGATGGCGCTACCCGGCTTCAGGTGGGGAATTGCGGCTTTTGCCATGTGGAAGTAGCCGTAGATGTTCGTCCGAAACGTGTGGTCCCACTGCTGCTCGGTGATCTTCTCAATGCTCTCCTGGCTGTTCTGAAACGCAGCATTATTGACCAGGATGTCCAACTTCCCGAACTCCTCGACCGTGTTCTCCACGGCCTCTCGGCAGAAATTCGGATCGCCGACGTCACCTTCAATCAGTAGGCATCTGCGGCCAGCCCCTTCCACTGCCGCTTGTGTCTCTTCAGCGTCGCTTTGTTCTTCGGGCAAGTAAACAATAGCCACATCAGCACCCTCTCTGGCGTACAGAGTGGCCACCGCCCGGCCAATCCCCGAATCGCCGCCCGTGATAAGCGCCACCTTCCCTTTCAGTTTTCCTGCTGGCTTGTATTCTTCGCCCCGGAACCGCGGGCGCGGCTCCATCTCCGCAGCCCGGGCTTCTCCAGCTTCTTCTTCATGTACGGAGGTTCTGGTTCCTGGACGGGTCCTTCCGTCGTTCTCCGATGCGGGAACTCATGCACCCGCGCCTTCTTCTTCTCCTGTGTCTCTCCTGATCCGGACTTCTTCGGACTGCTCTTCTTCGCCATCTCCCACTCCTGATGCTGTGATGCGAGAGCGAACAAATGCGCAACGGCTACGCTCGATTACGCCGCGCGGCGCTCCTCGAGCCGTCGTACCAGCGCCTTCAACTCCAATGCGTTCTGGACGGCGTAAGCAGCCTGGTCGTTATCGAAGTACGCAAACACCGCCTTCAGCCTGCCCCGTTGTTCATGGATCCACGACGCCCACTCTTCCAAACGTTCCCCCGAGTAACTCCCTTGGTAAGGACCACCCGGCCCATGCAGCCGCACATACGTCCAGTCCGCCGTAACCTCAAGCGGCGAGTGCCTGCCATTTAGCTCGAAAATGCAGAATGCCGCATTATGGCGACGCAGGATCTCGTACACGCGGTCTGTGTGCCACGAGTGTTCCCGAAACTCGATGGCATACCGATGCCGCTTCGGCAGTGCTGCAAGAAACTCCTCCAGCCGCTCCGGATTCATGCCCCACTTTGGAGGAAGCTGAAACAGAATGGGTCCCAGCTTCTCCTTCAGTTCCTCGGCCCTCGGAATCAGGTTCTCCAGCGCGTTTTCCGGGTCCTTCAATTTCTTCATGTGAGTGATGAACCGCGAACCTTTCACGGCGAAGCAGAAGTTCGTCGGAGTCGCTTCCCGCCAGCTCCGAAACGCAGCCTCTGTCGGCAGCCGGTAAAAGCTGTTGTTGATCTCGACGGTATCGAAATGCTGGTAGTACACCTCCAGCATCTTGGCGCCCGGCAGCTTCGGGTCATAAAAGGGGCCACACCAATGCTTGTAGTGCCATCCCGAAGTTCCAATCCGAACGCCGCCGTGCATCAGAGTTGTCTCCTGATCGCCGAACGCACCAGCTCTGTTGTCATACCGAAAACCACGTGTTCTCCCGCTGAATCCGCGTGCATGGCTTTGCTGTACTCTTCGCGGTGGCGCGTCAGGCCAAACTTAGGCATCAGGTACTCGAATGCGACCAGCCACAGCCCAATTCCGAACCCGAGCCCCGCTCCTGCTTTTGTGATCGGTGCCACTTCATTCGCGGCGCCATACGCAGCTCCTAACCCAGCTCCCATCGCGTAATGGACAGCAGTGGCTCCGAGCGCCCGTTGCTGTCGCGTTAATTCGCGTCCAAGAACCCGCCGGCTGAACTCACTTGCCACCACCACCGTTGAATCCCATTCCTGTGGGCTGGCATTCATCGCCAACTTGCTGCCTTTCACCAGGAATGGTCGCGGCCTTTCTTTCAGCACGAGTCGATCGAACGCTCCCGCGAACAGCGACATGCACCACGACCCGAGCAACCCGCCAATCGCTCCTGCCGTCGCTCCTTTCAGCAGCTTGGAAAGCACAACTTCCGTTCGCTTCACATATCCCTCTGCATGCTTTGACGCCAATCCTTCCACTCGTGTTCTCTTGGCAACCCTGCTCTTGCGACACTGTTCCAAGCCAAGGGACGATACTCACTCACGGAGACGATTTCGATGTCGCGTAATCAGAATTTCTGGACGGGATTTGGAGTTGGTGCTGCTGCTGGTGCTGTTGCCATTCTGCTGCCACAAATACTAGGCCGTGCCGGAGCCAGCCGCATCATTCGTCTGGAGAAAAGCGTTCAGATCGGACGCCCCGTCGAGGAAGTCTTCGAGGCCTGGACTGATTGGGATCGCCTGCCTCGCGTTTCTGACCACATCGCCAACATTCGCAACTTCGGCAACCGCTCGCATTGGCGCGTGAACCTCGGCGGCCGAATCGTCGAGTGGCACGCTCTCACCGAGCAGTTCATTCAAAATCAGGCAATCGGATGGAAATCCATCAATGGACCCAAGCACACGGGGCGAATCACCTTCTCGCCGCTCGGGGACAACACCATCGTTCACGTCACCATGAACTACGCGCCGCCTTCACGAGTGATGCGTCCATTTATGTCGTCGATGACTGGTCACATGGAAGGGCTGATTGAGAAAGTCCTGCGACAGTTCAAGGCTTCCGTTGAATCCAGGCCCGCAGGAGTACAGAACGCGGTGAGAACCGGAATCTCGCAACCCGGACCCGGCACCAGCATGACCGACTTGCCTCGAACGGGAACCTTCGGCGACGAACCACAGAAGATCGAGTCACGTTTCGGTGGCTCGGTACATCCTGCCGGCTATCCGAATTCGCCCGATGTGAAGCGCTAGCAGCAGTTCGAATCCAGCTAGCGCCGGATCACCATGTCTTCCATCGGCATGGATTTCAGTTCCACCTCGCGCGACTTCGTGGTGGATTTCTTCGTTTCGCTTGTCACGGTCAACTTGCCCTTGAGCGTACGGTATCCTTCTTCGCCTTTCACCTTCTTGGAATCGGTGACAACCGTGCCGTTAAACTCGTACCAGACGCCGTGTACGGTCTTTGTGACGAAGTGCAGTTGGTCCCCCTTTAGTTCGCCTTCCTTTATGAGATGGTCGAGGAAGGCGCCTTTATCACTGTCTTCTTCTCCATAGCGGGAGATGAACCCCGTCACTCTCGTCCCATCCTCCACGTCGATTTGCAGGAACTCCCCATCGGAAAGAAAGGTGTACATCCCCGAGATATCCTCTTCCGTTCCGGGTTTAGCCTCGGCGGGCGGCTTGTCTTGGGGTTGAGTTTGCGCAAAGCAGAGGGCTGTCGCTGCCATCATTAGCAGTATCAGTGCTGTCTTCATCAATGGGACCTTCTTCTCACATTAGAGCACGGAATTTGCTGGTTACCATTGGCATCTGCACCTTACTCTCTCGTTATAGGTCGGGTATTGTCCTGAGAATTACCCGGCCAAAGCTGCTCTATAATTCCTAATACACTTCACTGGTGACAAATGGCGTCCACCCCGCGTGAAATCCAAGGCTTTCTCCCTCTTGAGGCAGAACTGCCGGACCTCCATTTGCTCATCGAACTCCCTCCCTGGCACCGCGTTTTCTTCGGAAACATGGTGGACTTTCTTCACCTTCGCCGGCAGCCTCGTTACTGGTACCGCTACGCCCCGGCGCAGTTTTGGGACGACGTCTTCGTGGCTCGCGGCATTCCCTGGAGCCGCGTTCGCCAATCTGCTTTTGCGCACATCTTTGTGATTCTGGCCATTTATGGCCTTACCGATGCGTGGACGAAATGGTACCTGCGGCAGCCCAGAGTCCAACTTCGCACCATCGTGAAGTACGATCTTTCGGAATACCTTCCGCCGCTTGAGACCGGAAGCGAACCTGCGCCAGCGCCGCGCAAAGGGCAGCCCAAACTCGCCAGGCAACACATCATTTCTTTGCCGCGTAACCCCGATAACCGCGAGCAGACCATCATTTCCGCGCCTGATGTGAAGCTGCCATCGAACATCCCTCTGCCCAATATCGTCGCGTGGACACCTGTCCCTGGCGTGCCGACCGCTCTTGCCCATCGTGACGTCTCGCAGATTCGCATGCCCAATCTGCCGAATTCCATCATTGCGCCGCCACCCGAGACCTATTCCCCCGACCTTTCAAAATCCGCACTGTCCAGTGTGGGGCCGAAGATCATTCCACCTCCGCCGGACGCTGCCAGCTTCGACTCAACTCACAAGCTGAATGCGCCAACCGGAATCATCGGTCCGCCTCCATCTGCTGACCTGGCCCGTCTGAACCAGCGTTCCATGAATGCCCCAACGCCGTCCGTTATCGGGCCGCCACCCGACGCGAACCTATCTCGTAATCTGGGGACCATGAATATCGGCCACATGACGCCTACCGTCTCCGCACCGAAATTCGAAGTCGCGGAGCAGCGTGCAATTCAACTCGCTCCCAGTAAAGGGCCCGTTGGCAGGAGCCAACCCACTCGCGGAGGATCTGCTGCCGCAGGCGGCGCTCCACCGATCAATCCCGTCGGCGGAATCAAAAGCGGGCCCGATGCGGGGCAGTTCATTGCTCTGAACGTCAATCCCGTTGTGCCGAACGGGCCCCTTCGCATTCCGCCCGGACGCCGTTCCGGTGAGTTCGAAGTCGGCCCCGAAGGCAAACCCGACGCTCCCGGCACGCCCGAGATTAAAGCTGGCGGCACGGGGCCCGGAGGATCTGGAACCGGAAGCTCCGGAGGAGCAGGGAAGTCCAACAGCCAATTGCCGAGCGGCATTTCCATCGCAAATACTCCCGGTGCTCCGGCCCCGGGATCCGTCGTGGTATCGGCTCCCAATCCCGAAAAGCGCCCAACCCCCTCTTTCGCGGACGCGGCTCGAGAAGTCTTGAGTGCTTCCGCACGGCCGCCTCGGATCGGGGAAATTCCCCGCGATACCCGCTCAGGCTCCAGCGCACCGGAGATGCCAAAGATTGAGGGCCGCGTATTCGGGACGAAAAAGGTCTACACCCTCGCTCTCAATATGCCGAACCTCACTTCTTCTGGTGGAAGCTGGATCATCCGCTTCGCCGAACTGGGCCAGGAACGGAGTGGCGCGGCAATCAGTGCTCCGGTTGCGATGACCAAGGTTGATCCCGCTTATCCGGCTGAACTTATGCGTGACGGAGTGGAAGGCACTGTCATCCTCTACGCCGTCATTCACAAAGACGGCACAGTAGGCGACGTCCGAGTCATCAAAGGTGTCCAGGAGAAGCTCAACGAGAGTGCCCGGCTTGCTCTGACCCGTTGGAAATTCCGCCCCGGCACGAAAAACGGCGAAGCCGTCGAGCTCGAAGCTGTTGTCCAGATCCCATTCAAAGCTCCCCGCTTTCATTTCTAAGGTTTCATTCTTTGTCCGACTGAGCTGAATTCAGCATCCAATCACTCTGTTGCCCGGAGGTGCGTCATCACAGACAAGGTGCGAATCCTGTTTGTCGACGACGAGCCCAACATTCGCGCGTCACTGCCGGCAATTCTCCGTCTGCATGGATTCCAGGTCACATCCGCTGGAACGGTTGGCGAAGCGCTACAGGCCATCGCCTCCGAGAAATTTGACGTGCTTATCTCCGACCTCAACATCGGTAGTCCCGGTGATGGCTTCACCGTCGTGAGCGCCATGCGTCGCACCCAGCCCAACTGTGTAACGCTCATCCTCACCGGGTATCCTGCGTTTGAAACGGCGCTTCAGGCAATTCGAAGCCAGGTCGACGACTACCTCATCAAGCCCGCTGGCGCCGAGAAACTCGTCAAAGCGATCGAAGCTCGTTTAAACCATCGCGCGCCTCATCGGCCGATTGTGCCCAAGCGTGTCTCTGCCATCCTTCTCGAAAATGCCCAGGCGCTGGTGGATACCATCGTCGACAGGGAACTCCGCATTCTGCATTTGCCCCGTGTTCATTTGAGTGAAGAAGAATGCCGCCAGAACGCATTGAGTTTCGTCGAGGCGCTGGCACTCCAGCTCGAGAATGGCAGGACCGAACTGCTCCCCGATCTCGTGGAATTGAGCGCTGCTCACGGGCAGGCGCGCTTCAGGCAGGGATACTCGGCGCCTCTTCTGGTGGAAGAGCATCGCCTCTTCTGCAATGCGGTACTCGAGTGTGTTCAGAACAACCTGCTGGCCGTGGATGTCAGCAGCCTGGTGCCCGATCTCAAGCACCTGTCAGATATTCTCGCTTCCATGCTGCGAGAAGCAGTAGCGTCGTTTACCCTCGTCTCCGACGCTGCGTAAGAACGCGAAGGGAAGCCGCCCGCTAGACCTCTTGCTCCACCAACACCGGTGCTCTGAGGTTAGTAAAGTCGCGCTCCTTCGGCGCCCCTTCCATAGCCATCAGCACGAAGCGCTTTGCCGCCCGAGACAAGCTCCGTCCTTCTCGATAGACCAGTCCCAGTTCGCGGTAAATCGGTGCCGCATCTGTCCGCAGGATCTTGATCTTCCCCTCTTTTACTTCTTCCTGCACGAAGCTCTCGCAGATCATTGATATGCCCAGTCCGGCGCTCACGAACTTCTTCACCATTTCCGCGCTGGTCAACTCCATCGTCACCTTCAACTGTGGACGGAACGGGCGCAACTGCTTCTCCATGATTCTCCGCAGCGAGCCCATCTTATGCAGGATCAGGTCCTGTTGTGCGACTTCCGATGTCGTCCATGCCTTCCGCTTGGCGATCTCACTGCTCGAAGCTGCGATCCAGACCAGCGGATCCCGGTAAATTGGAGTCACGATCAGCGTGCTCGAACGAACTGGCATCGTTACCACACCCAACTCGAGTTCGTTGTCCTCCACCTTTTGCAGCACTTTGTGGCTGAAATTGCGATATACGCTGATTCGCACCTCGGGAAACTGCGTGTGATACCGCGAAAGCAGGCCCGGCAATACATGCAGGAAAGTCGTCTCGTTTGCCCCGATCGAAAGCACTCCACGTACATCTGACCCCGAATCCGCCACCACTTGCAGCGATTCCTGCCGCAAGGCAATCATCTGCTTGGCGTAATCCAGAAAAAGTTCCCCCGCCGGCGTCAACGTGACCAGTTTCTTTGTGCGGTCAAACAGCTTGGCGCCGTTTTCCTCCTCGAGCTTTCGTATCTGCGCGCTGATGGCCGGCTGCGAACGCAGAACTTTTTCCGCCGCCCGCGAAAAATTCCCCAATTCCGCCACTGCAATGAAGCTTATGAGTTGGTCGAAGTCCATGTTTGTATTGTGAGCCAGAAATGTGAACGCCGTATTAGAAGTTATCTATTAGTCGCATAGGAATTTTGTATGACCATTTCGGGAATCGCAGCTAAGAAATACACGCTGTCACGATGCCCTAAAGTCCTCGTTTTCCACCCTTTCCACACTTGCACCGGATTCGGGTAATTGACCCCATCCCGCACCACACTTACTCTGAACTCGCCTGTCCCGGCCCACCCAGCCCAAAGCCAGACAAGCTCGTGGCAACGCTCAAAATGGCACCTTGTGTCAAGTGCCGTTTTGGACAAGAATCGCCCCGGATAAGTAATTGAACTACAATAGGTAGTACATGGGTCTTGACACGCCCAACATACAGGCGTAATTTCAGCATCCCAAGCTTGTGAAGGAACTTCCACAGGAAGCTGCTCGAGCCTGCGGGGGAGGGGACGCAAGCCTGGTCTCAAGCCGGAGTTCCGGCACTGGCTTCACCAGAAAGTGATCTTTGCTGTACGCCCAGATTTTTGCCTTCGCGCTCGCTTACGCGTGAACTCGGAACCACGATTCCGGGAGCGAAGGTCGCATTAACCTTTTTTGCCGTGTCTGAAGGAGACCAGTCCATGTCGGAAGTAAAAACCACCACAGTAGCGAATACCGACGCCGCCGCCGAAGTCGCGTCGAGCCCAAAACCAGCAGTCGATAAGAAGAAACATCCGGGTCTCCAGTTCCGTCGCTACTTCACCAAGGCAGGTGTCGATCCCTACTCCACCGTCGAGTGGGAAACCCGTACCGCCTCCATCACCGACTCCAAGGGCAACGACATCTTCCGCCAGGAAAACGTTGAAACCCCGAAAGACTGGTCCATGACGGCCACCAACATCGTGGCCAGCAAATACCTTCACGGACGCATCGGCACCCCCGAGCGTGAGTCTGGCGTTCGTTCCCTCATCACTCGCGTCGCCGAAACCATCCGCGATTGGGGCACCGCGGGCGGTTACTTCCGCACCGACGAAGACGCTAAAATCTTCCACGACGAACTGGTCTACATCCTCGTTCACCAGATGATGGCCTTCAACTCGCCCGTCTGGTTCAACGTCGGCTGCCACCGCCTGGAGCCGCATTCCGACGCCGGCACATGGCATTGGCTCCCGAACCTGAAGACCGTTGTTTTCGAGCGCACTGGCTACAGCCACCCGCAGTGCTCGGCCTGCTTCATCAATTCCATTCAGGACACGATGGAATCCATCCTCACCCTGGCGAAGACCGAAGGCATGCTCTTCAAGTGGGGATCCGGCACTGGTACCAACCTCTCGCCGATTCGCGGCAGCATGGAAAAGCTTTCCGGTGGCGGCACCGCCTCTGGCCCGCTCAGCTTCATGAAGGGCTTCGACGCCTTTGCCGGCGTCATCAAGTCCGGCGGCAAGACCCGTCGCGCCGCCAAGATGGTCATCCTGAACATCGACCATCCCGACATTGTCGACTTCATCGAGTGCAAGTCGAAGGAAGAAGCCAAAGCCTGGGCGCTCATCGACGCCGGCTATGACGGCTCCGGTCCCGACTCCGACGCCTATTCCTCCATCTTCTTCCAGAACGCCAACAACTCCGTCCGCGTGACCGACGACTTCATGCAGGCCGTCGAGAAAGACGACGAATTCTGGACCCGCGGCGTGAAAGACCGCAAGGTGATGCAGAAGTTCATGGCGAAGGAGTTGCTCACCAGGATCGCCGACGCCACCTGGCGTTGCGGCGACCCCGGCATGCAGTTCGACACCACCATCAACCGGTGGCATACCTCGAAGAACACCGCTCGGATCAACGCCAGCAATCCTTGCTCGGAATACATGTTCCTCGACGACTCCGCCTGCAACCTGGCGTCGCTGAACCTCATGAAGTTCGCGCCCAACGGCACCTTTGACGTGGAAGCCTTCCGTTACGCCGTCGACATCACCATCACCGCGCAGGAGATCCTCGTCGACGCCGCCGGTTACCCCACCGAGAACATCGGACGCAACTCGCACGACTACCGTCCGCTCGGACTCGGCTACGCAAACCTCGGCGCCCTGCTCATGGCCAGCGGCCTGCCCTACGACTCCGATGCCGGACGCGACTACGCCGCCTGCGTCACCGCCATCATGTGCGGCGAAGCCTACAAGCAGTCCTCGGTCATCGCCGAGCAGTGCCCGCCGCTTGAGCCCGCCAGTGACCTGCTCAAGGCCAATCCGTCAGCCATCACAGGTGGCGCGTGCCCCGGCTTCTACTACAACCGCGAGCCGTTCCTCGACGTCATCCGTATGCACCGCGCGTCGGTGAACAACATCAACAAGAACAACGTTCCGGCTGCCCTCCTCGACGGCTCCAAGGCCACCTGGGATGAAGCCCTCGCTCATGGCGAGAAGTTCGGATACCGCAACTCGCAGGTCACCGTGCTCGCGCCCACCGGCACCATCGGCTTCATGATGGACTGCGACACCACCGGCATCGAGCCCGATCTCGCCCTCGTGAAGTACAAGAAGTTGGTCGGCGGCGGCATGATCAAGATCGTCAACAACACGGTTCCGGCCGCGCTGTTCAAACTCGGCTACACCGAAGATCAGGCCAACGCCATCGTCAGCTACATCGACGCCACCGGCACCATCGAAGGCGCGCCGCACATCAAGCCCGAGCACCTCGCCGTTTTCGACTGCTCCTTCAAGCCGGCCAAGGGCACGCGTTCCATCCATTACATGGGACACCTGCTCATGATGGCCGCCACGCAGCCGTTCATCTCCGGCGCCATCTCGAAGACCGTCAACCTGCCCGAGAACGCCTCCATCGACGACATCGCCGAAGCCTACCTCCAGGCATGGAAGAACGGCCTCAAGGCCGTGGCCGTCTACCGCGACGGATGCAAGAAGTCGCAGCCTCTCTCCGCCGCCGGTACCAAGACCGCCGACGCCAACAACGCGAAGCTCGCCCTCAAGCCCTCCGCCGAGGACGTGAAGGCACTCGTCGACGCCGAAGTCCGCCGCATCCTCGACTCGCCCATCGACGAGTACAACGCCCAGCGTCCGCCCATGGCGATGCGCCATCGTCTGCCCGCCGAGCGTGCGTCGTACACGCACAAGTTCAAGGTCGGTAACCACGAGGGCTACATCACCGTCGGCCTTTATCCGGACGGAATGCCCGGCGAAATCTTCATCACCATGGCCAAGGAAGGCTCCACCGTCTCCGGTGTCATGGACTGCTTCGCCACCGCGATCTCCATCGCGCTCCAGCACGGTGTGCCGTTGAAGCTGCTCTGCGAGAAGTTCAAGCACACGCGCTTCGAGCCCAGTGGCTGGACCGGCAATCCCGACATCAACTACGCCAGCTCGATGATGGATTACCTCTTCCGCTGGCTCGAACTCCGCTTCATCAACGGACAGCAGGGCGAACTCTTCGCCGCCTACGGCCCCAAGCAGACAGCCGCGGCTCCGGCGATCGATGATGCGCCGGCCGCTACGGAACCGGTTGCACCAACGACCGACAACCGAAAGCCGACGACTTATCACCACGCCAGCGACGCCCTGAAAGACCTCGTTGACATGGGCGATGCGCCTAGCTGTCACAACTGCGGAGCCATCATGACGCGCAACGGTTCGTGCTACCGCTGCATGTCCTGCGGCTCGACAAGCGGATGTAGCTAGAGTTTTTGTAGCTGACAGGGCGAAGCCCTGTCAGCGTTTGTTTGTCATTCCGACGCCGAGCGTAGCGAGGTGGAGGAATCCCTACCGCGACCACCATCGCGCCGGGACTCACGCCACGCGAGGCGACATATCGATCGATTTCTCCGGCCGAACGACGCCGGACAGCAAGCTCTGGGTACGGAACGGTTTCGTTCCGGACCGGAGGTGATGGAAGAGCCTGGCTTCGGCCAGGCTTTTTCACTTTCGCCTAACCGCTGCGCTACCATGATTCCCGGGATGGCAACGCATGAAATTCTTTCTTCTTGCTCTTTTACTTTGTTGCGCACTCGCAGTCTCGGCCCAAAGCCAGGATCGCCCGCTCAAGGTCACCCTGCTCGGCACCGGTGTCCCTGACCCCGATCCCGACCGCTTCGGCGCCTCCATCCTCGTTCAAACCCCCGACGCCAACCTCCTCTTCGACGTCGGCCGTGGCGCCGTCACTCGCCTCAAGCAGGCCGGAGTTTCGGCCGACCACATCCGCGCCGTCTTCCTCACCCACCTGCATTACGACCACTTCGCCTCGCTGCCCGATCTCTTGCTTACCGCCTGGCTCTTCGGACGCACCACTCCGCTCCCCGTCTACGGACCGCCCGGCTCTCTCTCCATGACCGCCGCACTAACGAAAGCGTTCTCCGCCGACGTCGCCTCGCGCTCGCTCCCCGCCGAAGGCGCGCAGTTTCGCACCTCTGAGATCCACGAAGGCCTCGTCTACGAGCAAGGCGCCCTCCGCGTCACCGCGTTTCTCGTCGATCACCGCCAACTCAAGCCCGCGTTCGGATACCGCATCGATTACCACAACCGCTCCGTCATCGTCTCCGGCGATACCCGCTATTCGGCCAACCTGGTCAAGTTTGCGAAAGGCGCCGACGTCGTCATGCACGCCGCATGGCTTCCCGACGCGAAGAACCCCGCGCCCCCGGAAAAGCGTGGCATCGCCTCCGCCGAAGACGCCGCCCGTGTCTTTGCCGAAATCAAGCCCCGCCTCGGCGTCATCTATCACTACCTCGCGCCCGAGGGCATTGCCGACGCCGTCCGTCGCATCTACCCGGGCCGCGTCGTCGTCGCCGATGACCTCACCACCATCACCGTTACCGACAAAGACGTGCTTCTGCAGCACCCAAAGTCCAAAGATTGATGGCCCCGATCTCGATTGTTGGTGGGGTGTCGTATCTCGAGCATGGATTCCGCATCTCGACATCGATGAGTCTCGCATCTCGATCATTGATGCTTCCCGCATCTCGACTATTGATGGATTCCGTATCAATGGTTGATGGGTTTCGTATCTCGACTTTAGCCCAGGGCGGAAGCCCTGGGTAGCCGGCCCCAAAGCAGTTTTCACAGGGCACGGCTTTAGCCGTGCCGAAAGTTAAGTTCGACGTCGAGTGGAGCGAGGTGAAGTAATCCCTTCACCACAACGGCCCTCGGGACATCGTCCAATTGCGCCAGTGATCGGTGGGGTTAGGTGGTTAGTTCCAAAACCGGAAAGTTAGGTGATTCTTTGTTGCAGCAATTACCTTTTGTGTTATAAGCGTGTATTCCCCCTTCACGACACCGGCCAACAATCTCTGGCTCGGAACACAAGTTTCGGGCGCAAGAGACAACGGCGCCACAAAAAGGTTGTGCCGTTGTTGTGTTCGCATCAAAACGCCCTGTGAAAGAAAAGTGATGTCGGAGTGAAGCTCTAAAGGGATCGCGAAAAGACTGACGCAGCGGTTCAGTTGGCTTTTGCTCCAGAAAGGAAACGATCTGTGCTTTTCTCAAAACCGACTTGGCCTGACATACCTCTAGAGGAGGTAAAGAAGAGAGCGAGGCTTCTCGTGATCGACGATAATGATTTCCCCTATCAGTCTCTATTTGAGAAAGATGGATATACGTTAGAGAAGTGGGCTGACGTCGACGATCTCTCCAAGCTAGAGTCGGGCTACTTCGACCTGTTGCTACTCGATCTCCAAGGTGTTGGTCGACAGCAATCTAACGAGCAAGGGCTAGGCATACTTCGTCATTTGCGCCAATCGGCTCCAGCTCTGGTCATTATTGCCTACTCCAGTGCTGATTGGCCCTTGAAATATCAAGAGTTTTTTCGCCTTGCAGATGCTGTTCTGAGCAAGAGTTCCGACTACGTTGATTTTAAGAGGAAGGTTGATGAGTTGCTGCAGCAGCGGTTCTCCCTTGGTTTCTATCTTGGACGAATCAAGACGATTGTTGGAGTCATCGATGACGTGCAGAAGCTCGAAAAGGTAGCTCAAGACGCAATCCTTCGAAATAAGCCCAACATGCTAAGAAAGTTTTTGGAATCTCGGGTAGTGAATTCTCAGGCAGTTTCCAATGCGATTTCTGTGGTGCAGATTGCAGTTAGCATAGCGTCCTTATGGAAAAATTAGCTCTGACGTTCTTTCCCTTTCCCCACAAAGTCGCTGGCAAGCGGCGTGAAGGGTTCCAACTCCCCGCGCCACGACAGTGCAATTCGTGCGATCGCCAATGTGAACGGAAGAAAACGTTTGAGGTCAAACTTTGCTCATACGGAGTGAATTACGTGTGGCTCGACGCACAGTGTCTCACGTACGGATTTCTAGTTCCGCCAATCAGCTCTGCCGCGCAGAAAAAAGCTTTTCGCGAACATCCTTATAACAAGACTACCTTGATCGAGATCCATCGTGCGATGAGCGTTTACAGAAGTATAAGTAAGGAATTCACAGATGAAATCGAGAATCGCAAAGCTGCTCTGATTGAGAAATATAGAGCAGAGAAGGGTTTCGAAAAGGACCTGCTGGAGCTCCTACGTCCCGAGATCAGAAGAAGCTTCTCCTACTTGCACGACTATCGCCAGTTCATAGCGAGAGTGCGACAGAATATTAACGTTGTTCTTGATCGTTATCCAGGCGACACAATTGAACAGAAACTGTCCCGGGCCTTCCCATCAGAAAAAGCAATATACGCCTCCACTATTCTCATGGAAGAAAAGCTTCAGGCCGCATATCTTCTCCTGAATCCGGATCGAATGCTGGTTACAGATGAAACTATTTTTCGCGTTCACGGGCTTGTAACTAAGTATCTGCGTATTTATCAGGCATCATTCGACGAAAAGAACGTACGGGTCAAAGTAGTGGGTGAGAGTCACGGAGAAGTCAAAGGGAGCCAAATTGCGTCTTCAGTGATACCCCACACTTTGATAGACAACGCGCTCAAGTATGCTCCTCGTGGGTCAGAAGTCATCGTCGAGTTTCGCGAGACAGAGGACAGAATAGAGCTGTCAGTGTCATCGTACGGCCCGCAGATCCGGAACGACGAACGCGAGAAGATTTTCGAAATTTTCTTTCGCAGTGATGCTGCCGTTAAGCAAGAGGAAGAGGGCGCAGGGTTTGGTCTATACCTTGCCCAATTCGCGGCAAAGCAGCTCGGCACCGCAATTGTAGTCAAGCAACAGTCAAAGAAAGATAACAGTCGAGGCTACTGGACGACCTTCTCAATTGCTTTCACGAGAGAAAGGTGATCGCCGGGTGCCTCTCCTAACGCGGCAGCGATAGGAGGGGCAAGACACTGCTCACGCCGCCGCCGCCCGCGATCCCGCATCCGCCCCGCGCGCCATCCTCACCAGCCACCACGCCGTCAGTCCCCATACCATGAACACCAGCGGCAGATACGACCACGTCATTACCGCCGGGCTCAACACGTTCCAACCCAGGTACTCGCCGACAATTCGCAGCGCCACGCGCAACGCGTTGATCGCCATTGCTGCCGCGATCGGCCAGTGTACCGACACGCGCGGAATCACCGTCAGCACAATCACGCTTCCCAAGGTAGGCGCCATCATCAGCGGAAAATATAGCGCGTGCTGTATTCCCTGGAACACCTCCATGGAGTGCAACATGCTGGCCCTTACCGCCGCGTCCGTCGTCGCGTGGAATTCCGCCGGCAACTGGATCTGGAAATAGAACAGTTCCGTGCTCCTCAGAGTGATCTCCATCAGGAAGAACACGAAAAACCCGAGGAAGGCCAGCCACGCGCCGGCCCGGTTCTGCCGCTCGAAGGTCAGGCACACCGTGTAGTACACGAACACCAGCCCGAAGATCGCCAACAGCATCAGCCACGATCTCGCCACGTTCAGCGGATGCGCCCCGCTCTCGAGCGCTCCGGCCAGGCCGTTGCCCTCCGGTACCTTCGCAAACACCCACCACTGAAACGACTGCACCGCAATGTACAGAACCGACACTACGGCGGCAGCAACATGCATCCTTCTTCCAATCAACCGGTCTACCCCCAAGCTGGTATGTCCTTTTGACGTGGACCATTAAAAAGTGTCACGAGTCGCCGACCTCGTGAGAGATGTCAAGGGGGTCACGACGCCAATTTCCCCGCATAGTCTTGAAAACACTCGCAAAATAAATTTCAAAACCGTGGCATGATGCCCCCACCCAAATTGCTATCCTGAAAATGTAGGTGGTGAAGACGCATTTTGCCGACGACCAACAACTAATGACTAACAACTTGCTTCTTCTAACTCCTTTGTTTTCATATATGCGTCGTGTAACCCCTTTGCTTTCATATACAGATTGGCCATATATGAAAACAAAGGACTTATAAATCCTTTAGAATCATATATGTAGAGCCCGACGCTCGCGTAACCGCTTTGTTTTCTTATACGAAGGCAAAACAGGGGGGGAGGGGGTCACCTCTGTTGGTATGGACCGGTGTAACCCGACACCTGCTTTCTCATAATCTCCGGGTGTCCTGGTGAGGCAAGCTTTTTGCTAACCGCTATTCCTGGCACCTATCCTCTACTTGGCGACCGGATAATTCGCTTTTACGAACTCGATTGCCTTATCTCTGCTGCTAAGCGTGCCCTCGAGTTGCTGGTCCTCCACGGCCGCCAGCATCTCCTTGAACAGCGGACCCGGCTCGTACCCCATCGCGATCAGGTCCCGGCCAGTCAGCAACGGCGCCGGCTTGATCGCCTCAGGCGGCAGTTCGGCTCGCTTGGTGGAAACGTAGTCATATAGCGATAGGTCGGCGTGGCTGCTCAGGCAATCGATCCGGTGCAGTGCCAGGTGCTCGTCGAAATTCGGAAGCCGGATGAAGCGCTTGAAGGTCGACTCCTTCATCTTCGGCGCGTCGGCGAACCGCATGTGGTTGTTCACCAGTGCAAGGATCTGTTCGGTGTCGTCGTTCGACATCCGCAGCCCCTGACATATCTCTTTTGCCATCGCCACCCCGACCTCGACGTGAAGGTCGAACCGGATGCGGTCCGGAGCACGACGGAACGTCGGAGGCTTGCCGACATCATGCAGCAACGCGCCCCACGCCAACGTACGCGACACGCCCTCGGGCAGCTTCTCCAGAAGCAGCAGCGTATGAATCCATACGTCGCCTTCCGGATGGTATTGCGGCGGCTGTTCCACACCTTTCATTTTTTCGATTTCTGGCAGCACTTCGTGCAGCAACTTCGATTCATCGAGCAATTGGAATGCTTTTCGCGCGCGACCTTCAGTCAGCATCTTCGTCAGCTCTTCGCGAATACGTTCGCGGCTGACCTGGTGAATTTCCGGCGCAAGCCGCTGAATCGCCGACATCGTCTTCGGCTCGATCTCATATCCGAATCGCGCGGCAAAACGAACCGCTCGCAACATCCGTAGTTTGTCTTCGGCGAATCGCCTTTCAGCTTCTCCGATCGTACGAATGATTCCTGCTTGCAGATCAGATCTTCCGCCGACAAAGTCGAGCACGCGATCGCCATCGAGCGGATCGAGCAGCAATCCGTTGATCGTGAAGTCGCGCCGCTGAACATCTTCCTGCGCAGTCTTGCTGAACCGCACTTCGTCCGGATGTCGACCGTCGCTGTAAACGCCATCATTCCGGAACGTCGCGACCTCGATCGCCTTGTGCTTCGCCGCTTCCACCGCGGATTCAATCGCATCCTGCTTCGCGGCATCTTCCAGGTCTTTCGCGGTCAGTCCATCCGTCGGAACCAGCACAACGCCAAACTGCGCTCCAACTGCATATGTCTCCGGAAAGATCCGCATTACTTCTCTCGGAGTTGCACTGGTCGCGACGTCGTAATCCGCAGGTTCTCGCCCGAGCAGCAAGTCACGAACGCATCCTCCGACGAGATACGCTTCGTGCCCATGCTCTCGCAAGGTCCGAATTACCGACACTGCTGCCTGCTTGATCACCCTTGAATTGTAGAGGACTTCGCCACGCGACACGAACCGCTTCCAGATGACACAATAGATGACGAGAAGATGACGACTATTTTGACCTCTGGCAAAGTTCCCGATCTCAGCAAACCACCCATCGCAAAGAAGGTCCCGAAGACCGACATCGTGCATGGCGAAAACCGTGTTGACGACTACTTCTGGCTCCGCAACAAGCCCGATCCCGAAGTGAAAGCCTATCTCGACGCCGAGAACGTCTACACCGATATCGCGATGGCTCACACGACCGAACTGCAGCAAACGCTCTACCGCGAAATGGTCGGTCACATCAAGGAAACCGATATCGGAGTTCCGTATCCTGAAGGCAATTACTTCTACTACGCGCGAACCGAAGCCGGAAAACAGTATCCGATCTTCTGCCGCAAGCCGAGCCTCGACGGTACTGAACAGATCGTGCTCGACGTGAACCAACTCGCCGAAGGCGAGAAGTTCATGAGCATCGGTGCGATGAACGTCAGCGACGACGGAAACCTGCTTGCCTACTCAACCGACAACACCGGCTTTCGCCAATACACGCTGCATATCAAGAACCTCACCACTGGCGAAGTCTTCCCCGAACGCATGCTGCGAACCGGATCGGTTGCGTGGTCGTCTGACAACCGGACGATCTTCTACACCGTGGAAGACGAGCAGACCAAGCGCCATTTCCAGCTCTATCGTCACGTGCTTGGAACACCTGTCGAACAGGACGTTCTCGTATACGAAGACGCCGATGAGCGCTTCAACGTTGGTGTGTATCGCACGCGCAGCCGCGAGTTCATCATCCTCCAAACTGGAAGTCACACGACCAGCGAATCGCACTACGTTCGCGCCGCAAATCCCAACGGTGATTGGACGCTGATTGCGCCGCGCGTTCAGGATCAGGAATACGACGTCGATCATCGCGGCGATCGGTTCTACATCCGCGTGAACGACACTGGTCGCAACTTCCGCCTCGTCTCAGCGCCTATCGGTTCGCCAAGCCGCGAGAACTGGCATGAAGTGATGCCGCATCGCGCAGACGTGATGCTGACCGAGATCGACTGCTTCCAGGACTTCTACGTTCTGGTCGAGCGCGAGAGAGGCCTGCCTCAATTCCGGATCATCCACTTCGACACCCGCACTGAGATGATGGTTGAGTTTCCGGAACCCGCGTATTCTGCACAGCCAGCGCAGAACCGCGTCTTCCAGACTACGAAATATCGCTACAGCTACCAGTCGATGGTTACGCCGAGCTCGGTCTATGACTACGACGTGAACACGCGCCAGTCAGAACTACGGAAGCAGATCGAAGTTCCGGGATACGACAAATCTCTGTACCGTTCCGAGCGCCTGTTTGCCACGGCCAAAGACGGCGTAAAAGTGCCCCTCTCAATCGTCTATCGAAAAGGCTTCAACCGCGACGGTTCGCATCCGATGCTGCTGAACGGTTACGGTTCGTACGGTTACACGTATCCGATCAACTTCAGCTCCAACGCTCTTAGCCTGTTGGATCGCGGATTCTCGGTGGCCATCGCGCATATCCGCGGCGGCGGCGACTTGGGCAAGCCTTGGCATGACGATGGACGAATGATGAACAAGAAGAACACCTTCACGGACTTCATCGCCGTTGCGGAACACCTAATCACAGAGAAGTACACATCGCCGGATAAGTTGGTCATCAGCGGCGGAAGCGCAGGCGGCTTGCTGATGGGCGCTGTCGTGAACATGCGTCCTGACCTGTTCAAGGCCGTTGTGTCGAAGGTTCCGTTCGTGGACGTGATCAACACAATGCTGGACGCATCGCTGCCTTTGACCGTCCCCGAGTACGAAGAATGGGGCAATCCAAACGAGAAACCTGCTTACGATTACATGCTCTCGTATTCGCCCTACGATCAACTCGAACCCAAGGCTTATCCAGCGATGCTGGTGAAGACCAGTTTCCACGACAGCCAGGTGATGTATTGGGAACCTGCGAAATACATCGCCAAACTCCGGACATTGAAAGCGGACTCGAATCCGCTGTTGCTGAAGACCAATATGGCTGCAGGTCACGGAGGCGCTTCCGGACGCTACGATTTCCTGCACGAGATCGCGTTCGACTACGCGTTCATGATCTGGCAGGTCGAAGCGCCCGAAAAGGCTCTGTCCACTTAGCCCTACTGTAGAGCGCGTTCCAGTTCAGCGGCGGCTGCGTCAATCGCAGCCGCTTCGTTCATCAGCACCTTGCCGACGCGTTCGATCGCACTGCCAGCCAAATCGAACTTGTCCTGCTCAATCGCCTCGCGAACAGCGGGAATTGTCTTCACGCCATAGCCTGTGTAGAGTCCCGGAGCGTAGATCTGGTGTTTGAACCACGGTCGTTCCGGCAGACCTTCGGCCAGCAGAAACGCACGCTCTGTCTGGATGAGCTTCGTGTTCACCGCGACAGCTTTGGTAAGCGTTGCGCCTCCGTTCTGTTGCGTACGATCCAATAAACGCTGGTAGCGATCGGCACTTGCGCGCAGAGCTTCAATCCCGTTCCGCAGAGGAGCGAAGTTCAGGTAAGGAGCGACTGCGAGGCGCGGCGGCGGAACCGACTTCTTTCGGGGATCGGCGATAGCAGCAAAAACGCCTTCATCGAGCTGACGATTCCGTTCAAGTGCGTCTTCGCGTTTCTTCTTCGCAAGTTTCTCCAATTCATCGATGTAGCGGCCGATTGTGTCGGATGAACCGCGGAAATCGAAGGGAAGAACATCGGCACTGGCGAGTCGCATGACGGCAGTACCAACCGTTTGCGCGAGTGCCCGTCCGTAAATGAAGTCGTAGTCGTCGAAGTGTGTGTACCAGTAGAAGTCGTCGTAGATGGAGTGGTAAACGCCCTCGCCATCCTCTCCTTCGTAACTGAAATTCAAAGATGCGATTCCGAGATGATCGATGAAGGCCGTGTAGTCGGAGCCAGATCCGAGAGCGTGAATGCGAAGCTGACTGCGCTCACGGATGTCTTTACGGTCATCTTCCTCTTTCGCGCTGGAGATTCGATGGAGCTTCAGCCGCTGCCAGACGGAAATGTTTTTCTCGGGGTCGACGAGATCGCGGGCGACATCGTTGACAAATGTTTCCAGGGAGTGTGATCCGCCGGCGCTGAGGAAGCCTCGGCCATTGCCATCGGTGTTGATGTACGCGACAGCTTTTTGACGGAGTTCGTCGGCGTGAGTTTCAGCCCATTCTGTGGAGCCGAGAAGTCCGGGTTCTTCGCCGTCCCAAAAGGCGTAGATGATGGTGCGCTTTGGGCGCCATCCCTGTTTGAGCAACTCGGCGTAGGCACGGAGTTCTTCCATTTCGGGAGCAGCGCCCGAAACCGGATCCTGCGCGCCATTCACCCAAGCGTCGTGGTGATTGCCACGAACGATCCACTGATCGGGGAACTCAGAACCGGGGATGGTGACGATAACGTTGTTCACGGGTTTTCGGTCCCAGTTCGACTTCATGACGAGGTGGACTCTCGCGGGGCCCGGCCCAGTGTGATAGGTAATCGGCAGCGCGCCGCGCCACGATTCAGGCGCAGTTGGCCCGCCGAGTTGGGCAAGAAGAGGTTGAGCGTCGCTATAAGAGATTGGCAGGACAGGAATTTTCGTCAGCGTCTTAACTTCGCTGAGGTCCAGGCGCTTCGCATCTCTGGTCGCACCGACGTCGGGGGTAAGCGGGTCACCCGGATAGGTTGGCATGTCAGCGACGCTGCCACGCTGAACGCCGTTGGGATTGCGGTATGGACCAGCAGGGAATACATCGCCCTCGAAGTACCCATCATCGCGCGGGTCCGAATAGATAATGCAACCGATGGCACCATGTTCGGCTGCAACTTTGGGCTTGATTCCTCGCCATGAGGCACCGTAACGCGCAATCACGATGGCGCCTTTCACCGAGATGCCAAGGCGGTCGAGTTCTTCGTAGTCACGAGGCAGTCCGTAATTCACGTATACGAGAGGACCAGTGACATCGCCGTCGATGGAGTAGGCGTTGTAGGTAGGAAGTTGCTCCTCCTGTTGCTTCGAAGTCGGGTCTTCGGGGACGGGCGGTTCCTGCAGCTTTGCCGTGAAGTGTTTCGGCGCAACAAGTTCAAGGACACGTTGCTGTGGGGTGGGAAAGAGGACGTCAAAGGTTTCGATTTTTGCATCCAGACCCCACTGGCGGAAGGTGTTCATCAGCCACTCGGCGTTCTCTTTGCCATAGGGTGAACCGACGTGGTGCGGGCGCGCCGACAATCGCTGCATGTATTCGCGAATCTTTGCCGGTTCCGGGATAGCGTGAAACTTCTGCTGCCATTGGCGCTGGCTTGCCGCGTTCGCATTTGAAAAACCGGCAATCGAATTAGTTTCCGGAGGCGCCGCGTTCAGGGATGACGAAGAGAGAGCAAGGGCGAGAAGGACCGCAAAAATCTGTCGAATCATGGCTTGTCTTTCAATGTGAGTGAAGCAAGGTGACCGGAATTATACAGGGCGACGTCTCCGGCGCGTCCCCAACGGAGCGGTTGTCGTAACAGGCGAGCGTGGCCACCGCGGCGGGTTGGCGCAATCACCGCTGCGATACAATAAATGAGTATCGGTTAACAGAGAGAGGTGCATCATGGCAGGCAATCATTGGACGCCCGCCGGCAACCAGACAGGCCGGACGGTATTTTGCGTGAAGTTTCAGCGGGAGCTGCCCGGATTGGATGAGCCGCCATTCAATGGCGAGCTCGGCGATAAGATCTACCAGAATGTTTCGGCTGAGGCGTGGAAGATGTGGAGCGAACACTGCAAGATGATCCTGAACGAATACCGGTTGAATCCGGCGAACAAACAGGACCAGGAACTCATCGTGAAGCAGATGGAGCAGTATTTCTTCGGCGAGGGCGCCGCACTACCCGCGAACTATGTTCCACAGCAGGGCGGCCACGGTCACGGTCACTAGACCAACGGGATACAGAGACGCCGGTGTGAGCTGGCGTTTTTTATTTGAGGACGAGACCAGCTTCCGCCGAAACGTCGAGCGGGGCAAAGTCACGAGCGAGAAACTTCGGATACGCCGCCGCGGCAATCATGGCGGCATTGTCGGTGGACAGCGGTCGCGACGGGAAGTAGACGCTGATGCCGGCCTCCGCGGCACGTGACTCAAATGTCGCCCGTAACTCGCTGTTCGCAGCGACACCACCGGTGACAAGCAGTGTTGCGACGTTGAAGGTCTGAGCTGCTGTGAGGGTTTTTCCGACGAGGTCCTGCACAACCGCACGCTGGAACGAAGCGACCAGGTCAAGCGTTTGCCGGTCGCAGAGTCTTCGGTAGTCTTCCACACCCGGCTTCTCGATACGGAGGAGCTCTTTTCGGCGCGCCTCAATGGCTTCCTGCATTCCGTTCAGTTCCACGTAACGAAGAACCGCGGTTTTGATACCGCTATAGCTGAAATCGAAGTGCGGCCGCTGTTCAAGAGGCTTGCCATGATCGCGACGGTCGCGATGCTTCATTTGCGCCAGGGCAAACTTCACTGCCTGAGGGTCGCCATGTTTTGCGAGTTGATCGATGACTGGGCCTCCCGGATATCCGAGGCCAAGCAGTTTGGCGACTTTATCAAAAGCTTCACCAGCAGCGTCGTCCCGCGTGTGTCCGACATTGGAGTAGCGCCAACTGGCTCCCTCCTGCTCGGCTAAGTAGAGATGCGTATGTCCGCCGGAAACCACAAGTGCGACAACGGGGAACTGAAGCTGGTGATTTCCCTGTAGCCGCTGCTCGAGCAGGACGGCGTGGATGTGTCCTTCCAGGTGATTGACCGTGATGAGCGGCTTGTCGAGTGCAAAGCAAATTGCCTTGGCGAAACTGAGGCCGACCAGGAGAGCTCCAGCGAGTCCGGGACCTCGTGTGGCGGCTATGGCGTCGAGTGATTCGTAACTCTGTCCGGACTGCTCAAGCGCAGCGCGAAGGACGGGAACGATGTTGCGCAGGTGTTCCCGCGACGCCAATTCAGGGACGACTCCCTGGAATGGCTTGTGAGTGGCAAACTGCGAGAGCACGACGTTGGAGATAACTTCTTCGCCGGAACGCACCACGGCGGCGGAAGTCTCGTCGCAGGAGCTCTCAATGCCCAGGATATAGGCCATATCCTGATGATAAAGGAAGCGGGTGGACGTGTAGTACTTATTGCCCTTCGGCCATCTTGGTAGCCACTTTTACGCCGCTCAGACCGCCGATGTATTTGGATACTCCCTTGTAAAGGGAATCGGCGATCTTCTGACGGTACTCCGTGCTCTGTAGTCTCTTTTCATCAGTGGGATTACTGATGAACGAAATCTCGGCAAGAATCGAGGGCATGTTGGCGCCGATCAAAACGATGAATGGCGCCTTCTTCACGCCGCGGTTCCTGATAGCTGGAGCCTTCGCCGCCAGTCCGGCGTGGAGCGACGACTGCACATCAAGCGCGAACTCGCGTGATTCCTCGATTTTTTCCTTGAGAGCGATCTTCTTTACGAGGTCCTGCAGTTCGTGGATCGATTTTTCCGAAACGGCGTTTTCACGGGCGGCGACTTCAAGAGCGTCTCGGGATGACGTGAAGTTCAGGTAATAGGTCTCAACTCCGCGGGCCGATTCGTCGCGGCTTGAGTTCGCATGCACCGAGATGAACAGATCCGCCTGCTGCTGATTGGCGATAGCAGTACGAGTCTCGAGCGGGATGAAGGTGTCGTCGTCGCGGGTGTAGACGACCTCTGCGCCGAGGCGCTGCTCAAGTGCCTTGCCAAGGCGCAGAGCGACGTCGAGGACGAGGTCTTTTTCCATCAACCCGTTGGGACCGATGGTTCCGGTGTCGTGTCCACCGTGTCCGGCATCGACCACGATGCGCCCGATCTTCAGGCCGAGAGCGCGGATGAGCGAGCGCTCGCCGTCGGTGGTCGGCTTGGCTGTGCGGGCCGCGAGTTTTTCAGGGGCCTGACGCTTCTTGCCGCGAACACGGATTGGTGGCTCTTCGTGCTTCGAGGCTGTCTCTTTGGAAACGGGCGGCTCGGATTTTGCTACCGTCTCCGTTTTCTTCGGCTCAGGGCTTTTTGGTTCCGGATCGGGCTCGACAATCCTGGTCGGGACCTCTCTGGGCACCTGCGCAGTACTTGTTTCCGTGGCCTTAGTGGTTTCTTCCCTGGGCTGAGGCTTGGAGGCTTCCTGCTTCGGAGTGTCTAGTTTCGCGACTTCGGTTTTCTTTTCGGCAGGGTTTTCAGTGGCTTTCGCCGCAGTCTCCGTCTTCGAACTTGGCTCAGTCGCAGGAGCGGACTTCTTCGCAGCGGCTGTGGGCTTCTTGTCGGCAACGGCCTTCTTCTCTCCGGCTGGTTCGGACGTGGGCCTGGGTTGCTGTGTGCGCGCCATCAGCTTGGTGGGCTTGTTGCCGTGGATGTCGATAATGAGCCGATATGGGTTCGGCAACAGGAAAGCCGAGTAGTCGCCAACATCGTCGCCGACTTCGAGCACAACGCGGGTGAGGCCGGGAGCGAATTGTCCGACGCGGATCTTCTTGAGGAAGCCGTCGTCCACGTCGAGGGTTTTGCCCTTGAGGACAGAGGAGAGCTTCGTGTCTTTCAGGTCGAAGTAGATGCGATCGGGATTCGGAATGCGGCCGAAGTCGTACTGGATTTCCTGCTCAAGATCGATGGCGATGCGAGTGTAGTCGGGGGTGGACCAGTGGCGGACGCCGGTGACAAGAGTCCTGGTCGCCGGGCGATCGGCTGGCTCGGCTGAGACTTCGGCTACGGTGGCCTTTTTGTCGGCTGCGCCGGTTTGTTTTTCTGCCGCAGGCTTCACGGACTCCCGAGTTTTTGCCGAGGCAGCCTTGGCGGCCTGCGCTTCTTCGTCTTCGATTTCCTTCAGTGCGGCACGAGCGTCAGCAATGAGCTCGGTGTTGGGATACCGCTTTACGAATTCCTGGAGAGTTTCCTTGGCCTTGGCGTTGTCGTTGAGGTCGTCGCGATAGATCTGCGCGATGGTGAACAGTGCTTCCACGCGATACTTGCTGCCCGGATACTCCTTGCGGAGAAACTCGTACTGACCGATGGCATTCGTCAGGGATTCGGTGCTCTTGAAGGTGCGGCCCTGCTCGACCAGGAGTTCGGCGACGGCGGCCACACTGGCATCAGCCTTGGTAGAGGTCGGCGCGGTGTAGTAAACCTTGCGGTAAGCCTCGATAACCTTTTTGTAATCGGCGATTTTGCGGTCCTTCGCGGGCCGGCCATTGAGCGCTTCGCGCATGCGTTCGGCATTTTCGAACTGGGTGCGCGCAATTTGTTTCTTCTGGGCAACGGTGAGCGCTTGTGCGGGAGATGTCAGTAATGCGATCGCCACGAAAGCAGAAAGCAAGCGGCAGATGGCGGAGTATTTCGTGTTGGCCCGTGAGTCCCTATTCATTCCGTATTGGTAATCCTGAGCACCCCGTTCGGGTTACGAGAAATCCGGATAGGTGCGGCGGTCGAAGTAAAGAACCGGCCCGGCGCACCGTTCCAGTAAAGTTCGGTAATTCTTTTTACGTAGTCTCTCGTTTCCCGGTACGGAGGCACGCCGTTGTTACGGTTCACCGCACCTTGTCCGGCGTTATAAGCAGCCAGCGATAACGGGACGTCACCGTTATTATTCGCGAGCAGTTCCTTAAGATGCCGAACACCTGCTTCCACGTTTTGTTTCGGATCGAATGGATTCGTAACATTCAAGCTGCGGGCAGTGGCGGGCATTAACTGCATCAGGCCCATCGCGCCCTTGCGGGATACGGCCCGCGAATTGAAATTGGATTCGACTTTGACGATCGCCCGAACCAGATTTGGGTCCACGTTGTGCTTTTGGGCGGCTTCCTCGATGGCGCGGTCGATCTCGGCGGATGAAACCTGGTATCCAGTTGCCAAAGTACGGTAGTTCGGGTTGTCGGAGGCACCCCGACCCTTCGGTTGGGAAGAAACGTAACTTTGGACTTCGGCGGCCGCGCTTCGGGCGGCAGTCAGAGCCGCGTAGGAGGGTCGCTTTACAGGAATCCAACGGCGCTCGGCGTTACTCCAGTAGACGTAGCGGGCAGACGACCGTGGCGCGGTGCGAGCGGAGGCCTTGGTGGGACGCACGGGAGCGCTTTCGTCGTTTACGTAAACGGTGCGCCCGTTCTCGTCGCGAATGGCAGTGATGCGGTCGCCGGCCTGAACGCTTGGAAGCACAGTCAATCCCAGGAAGAGGAACAAGGAGGCGCGGAGAAGAGAAGCGTGAATTCGCGTCGGCCGCAGCCGGATCTTTCGCCAAGAAAACATGAACACTCCTTCCCTTGGCGCACCAACCTGGGCGAACCGTGCGCGATATACCAAGCTACTTCGAAGACATCTACCAGAGTAGGAGGATTATAGCCCTGACGGGAACGGGCTTCAATCCGGCGAAAGGCAGGGAATCAACCAAGTGAACGCCCCTAAACGACTGAAATTTCATGGAATTTCGGCAACGCGGACGGCCGGAGTAGCGGAAGGACTAAGTACCATTGGGCGAGGGTACCAGCCCCCCAGAGCCCGATTTCCAGCCAACCGGGAGAGGGATGAGGGCGCATCCCATCACGAAACAGTTATAAGCAAGCCCTCTATATCGCTCGACCTAACAAATTGGGGAATTCATGTTGCTGGGAGATCTACGCTCGTTTCGCCGGCTTTCGCCAGCGTTTTCGTTGAGAGGCACAGTCTTCTGCTGGGAGTGTTCGCTGTGTCACAAGCTGTTCGTGCCGGTACCCCATGACTCGCCTGCGAGCGGGGAGGAATTGGCCCGGATCTCGTCGGAATTCAACCAGCACGATTGCGCGATCCAATTTGCGGTTGGCCGGGACCGTCGAAAAAAAGCACTCGTTGCGTAAGGAAAAGTCCTACTTTCGGAAGCGCGCGGCCGCACCTTCCACGACACTCAAAAGATGGTCGGTGCTTATCGGGTAAGTGAGGAAGGCGCTGGCCCCGACGCTCTCCGCCTGGCTGCGTGCAATGGATGTCGCCTCGGTTCCGGTATGAAAAATGACTGCCGCGTGCTTGGTACGTTCGTCTGATTTGATCTGGCGGCAGACTTGGTACCCATTGATACCTGGCATGTTGATGTCCAGCAAAACTACCTGCGGAGCGTGCTGGCTGGCGAGGTCAAGGGCTTCTTCGCCGTCCTTGGCGAGAATTACCTCATAGCCTGCGTTCTGGAGAATTTTCCCCATGGCATAGCGGTGCGCTTCGTGATCGTCAACGACCAGGATCTGAATAGACATGAGAGTTAAGGGCGAGCTCTGCTCATGATACCCAGAACAGAACTATTTGCAACACTTGTGCGGCAAGATTAAGGGAAAATTCCGGGTAAGGAGTTCCGGGGGGCAAGGTATGGAGCCGACGATCGGACTTGAACCGATGACCTGTCGATTACGAATCGACTGCTCTACCAACTGAGCTACGTCGGCCTGATTCGATTTTATCTGTCGCTGTCGAAATCGTAAAGATGCCCTCGTTGCGATACCCTGTTTGCCAGACTCACCGAAGTACCATGCTTTGCCGCGGAGCGAAAGATGCGTGAGTTTCAGGTGTTGTTTGACGATGGAGAGCCCAGTTCGATTGAGAGCGATGTCCTTCGTCCGTATGGTCGATTGGGGTTCCCTGCGCCGCCGGAAGGCCGGCCTTGGATCTACGCGAACTTTGTACAGTCGATGGATGGAATCACGTCACTCCTGGGACGGCACGGGTCGGGTGGGGACATTTCCCAATCGTCAGAGGACCGCTGGCTGATGGATGTGCTGCGCGCGCACGCCGATGCCGTCATCATGGGACTGAACACGCTTGTGCACGAACGCGTTTACATGGGGAACCCGAGGGGGCCGGTGTTCCGAATCGCGAATGCCGAGGTGCAAGAACTTCGGAAAATACTTGGGCGGGTAAAGTTCAAGAACGTATTTGTGACGAATTCGGCGAACCTGGAATTGGCAGACTTTCGCGTTTTCGACAGCGAAGAGGTGGATGCCTTCGTGGTCACCACGACGGCGGGGGCGTCGCGATTGCGCGCACAACGGCATCCGATGGTGACGATCATCGAGTCAGGGGAATGGCCGCGGGTTGATCTGCAACGAATGGTGAGGCTTCTGCGGGAACAACTAGGAATCCGCTACCTTCTGTGCGAAGGCGGGCCGACGTTCTACGGATCGATGGCAAAAGCTGGATTGATCGACGAAAAGTTTGTCACCGTGGCACCCGTCGAGGTAGGACAAGCCGCTCCACCGGAGCAGGAGATGGCGGAGTTCGACAAGACACGGTTGCGACCGAACACCTTCACCGGGCCTGGGTTCACGAAGGAAAAGATGTCGCGATGGAAATGGCTGAGTTGCCGGAAGGCCGGCGATCACGAGTTCAATCGATATCGATTGCTGAGAAACTTATAGCCTAGAAGGGCCGATTACTGCTTGGCGGCCGCTTGTGTTTGTCCGTCTCCTCGTCGGGCGAGGGAGGCTCCGCGGTGAGGGTTGGGCCTTCGTCTGGCAGGGAAGGCGTCTGTGCGCGTCCTCCGTCGTGTTTCAATTCACGCAGAATGTCATCGCGGTCGCGTCCGGTGTAATCACGGGCGAAACGTGTTAAGGCCAGTGTGACCACGTCCGAGTGGTGGACGCGATCCATCCCTCTTTCCTTGGTAATGCTCAACCACAGACGATGCACCAGGTGAACGTCTTCCGACTTCATCGTCGGCGCGTGGGGACCGATGCGGAAGGTGTCGACCGAAATGTCGGGACGCACCACCTGCAAAACGAACTGGCGCTTGGGTTCGGGCGCGGCTTCCCATGCCCGACCGAGGTTGAATGCCTGTTCCTGAGAGCTCATCCGGCTGGAGAGGCCGATTATTACGGCGGAAGACTGCATGGCATTGGCCGTTTGCACGATAGCTGACCACGGATCGCGGGCCGGAACCACCAGCAGGGAAATGCGCTTGCCAGCCTTTTCAGCAACGGAGACAGCACGAGTGAAGAGCGTTTGCTCGTAATCGCTGAATATCTGCTCCATGGCAAGGTCGGACGTGCCGGTCCCGAAACGGCTAATGCGGGCCGACATGACGACAATGTCGTCCTTGTCCGTGTCGGTATGTTGCAGCGCCCACAGCAGGTGATACATCGCGTTGTAATCGCGAACGGCGACGAGCACGTTATTCGGGCGAACACCCACGGAGTCCGTAGCGACATTGTCCCGATGTAGTAACTGGAAGTGTTCCCGCATCTGCCGCTCGGCGTCGGCATGCTTGCGCTTGTTCACCTTCTCCGAAATGGTGAAGATGGCAAAGAACACGCCGGCGAAGATGAGACCACTTACCGTCGCGACCGACTTCGTAAACAGGTTAATGATGGCGGTGGAAACCAGGACAAAGCAGACGGACGCGAGTCCGACGGGAACTTCGAAATTTCCAATCTTGAAGTTGGGTGGGACTTTCCAGCCACGTTCGCCCTTGTACTTGAAGCGCAGCAACAGCATCGACGTGCTGTTGAAGACGAAGCTCCACATTACGCCGAAGGCATAGGCTTCGCCCAATAGGTAAACATCGCCCCGGCTCACAAAGATGATGATCAACTGGAAGATCACCACCATGTTGATGTTGCGGTAGCTGGTGCCGTAGCGCTTGTGCGGTTTACGGAACCAGTCGGTAAGCACGCCGTCTTCGGAGACGCGGTTGAGGACGCCGTTGGAGCCGACTATGGCAGTGTTAATGGCTCCCGAAAGAATCAGGAAACCGACGAACACCACAAAGACGCGGAACAGGATCTTCAGGAATTGCGGGCCTACCAGGTACATCGCCAACCCTGCAATCAGGTTGTCTTTGTAGACCGGCACGCGGACTGCGTCGGGAATCAGCATCACCGCCAGCAACGAAACAATGCCGGTGAAGATGAAGCTGTAGATGGCAATGATGAGCGCTGTGCGCTTCAGGTTCTTGAGTTTGGGGTGAGCGATTTCGCGGTAGACCTGGGCAAGGCTCTCCTCACCGCTCATGGCCAGCACGGAGTGGCCGAAGGCCATCATGATGCCAATCAGGGGGAAGAGCTTCCAAATATCGCTTCCACTCAGGAAGCCTAATGCGTGCTCCGCGAAATTGAGGTTGCTCGGAATCGGGGCGGGAGGAAGTTGCCAGTCCTTACGAATGAGCAGCGTTATGCCGGCCCAACTGAGCAGGATGACCACCATGACGGTGGTAATCTGCATCACGCGCAGGGCCTTCTCGCTTGATTCCTCAATGCCCTTGATGTTCTGCCACCAGTAGTAGATCGTGACGATCGCGGCAAGGGTGACGGCCACCCAGTTCACGGGGACTTGCGGAGTCCCACCGAATGCCTGGTGAATGCTCGGGGGTATGAATCCTACGGAATCGGCGTAGGCCAGCAGTTCGTTTAAAAGGCCTCCGAGGTATTGGCCGGCAGAAACGCCTGAAATTGGCCCGGTCAGGACGTAGTCGAACATCAGCGCCGAAACTGCCGCCTTGGCGAAACCGCCGCCGATGGCTTCCTTAACAATGCGGTACACGCCGCCGCGCACAAACATCGAGCAGCTCTCGACGTACACGGCGCGCACCGCGAACGAGAAGAGCATGACGCCGATAATGAACCAGGGCGCGGTTTTTCCGATGGCCTGCTCGGCGATGCCGCCGGCGTAAAAGGCCGACGAGCCGAGGTCGTTTAGAATGACGGCAGCCGCTCTCCAATAGGAGATGAACGTCAGCATCACCGACGTTGCGACTACGATTCGTACACGATCGGATGAAGGCGAGTTTGGCGGCGCAGTGGAGCCCATCGTTAGTACACCCGGAACACCCGGGTGCGGCAGTACCGTAAGCGACTTATCTTAAATGCAAATCGCTCCAGTGACGAATCAGAATGCGAATGCGGCCGAGCGGAGTTTTGAGCTCCGCAATGTAAGAGGCTGGATACCCTGGACTCTTGCTTTCTTTTCCGGGGTTCTCCAGGTGCTTATCTTCCCGCTCCCAAATTGGACATTCCTCTGCTGGGTTGCGCTTGCCCCATTGTTTGCGGCCGCATTGCTGGCGGGTAATCGCTATTCGGGACGGCCTCTGCGGGCAGCAATGCACGGCTTTCTGGTGGCGTGGGTGAGCGGTATCACTTTCTATGCCGGATCGTGCTACTGGGTGTACCACGTGATGTTCCTCTACGGCGGCCTGAGCGCTCCGCTCGCCGGAGGGGTGCTGGTTCTGTTCTGTCTATACGTGGGCCTGGTGCACGGAATATTCGGCGCGCTGCTCGCATTCATGGCTTCGCGGGCCGGGTGGGGGATACGTGCCCTGCTTCTGGCGCCCTTCTTCTGGGTGGCAGCGGAGTTGTTCCGCGCTCGGGTGATCGCCTTCCCGTGGGATCTTCTAGGAACCGTGTTGGTGGATAACATCCCCATGTCGCGAATTGCCACGGTAACGGGGGTTTATGGGCTGTCGTTTGAAGTGGCCCTTATGAATGCCACCTTCATCGGAATCCTGTTGATGAACCGGAAACGGCGCACTCTGGGCCTTGCGGCATTCATCTTCATGTTCGGTATTCTCGAGACAGGTTCCTTCCTGCCGGCGCCCGAGAGCACCTCCAGCGGAACCGCGCGGATCGTTCAGCAGAACCTGCCGCTCAACCTCGACTGGACCCCCGAGTTCTATGAACAAACGCTGGCCGACCTGAAGAAGTTGAGCATCATGCAACCGGGAGAGGGTATGCCCGGTGACCCTCTGCCGGACTTGGTGGTCTGGCCGGAATCGCCGGCGCCATTCTTTGAGAACGAGCCGCGGTACCGGCAGACGCTCAGCGACATTGCGCGGGAATCCCGGGCGTACGTACTGGCTGGAATGTTGGGTACGCGGCACGGTACGGAACCGGCTCAGGAACTCTTCAACTCAGCCGAGTTGATTGATCCGAGCGGAGAATGGATCGCCCGCTACGACAAGATTCATCTGGTGCCCTTTGGCGAGTATGTTCCTTTGCAGAACCTGTTGAGTTTCGCGAAGAAGTTGACGAAGGAAGTGGGCAATTTTGTTCCGGGAACGGAACGGATGGTGCTGCCGGTCCACACCTACAAGCTTGGAATTTTCATCTGTTACGAGTCGATCTTTCCGGACGAGGTGCGGCTGTTCGCGCGCGACGGCGCGGGCCTGCTGGTGAACATTTCCAACGACGGCTGGTTCGGGAATACAGCGGCACCGATGCAGCATCTACGCATGGCTCGGATGAGGGCGATCGAGAACAATCGCTGGGTCGTGCGTTCTACCAACACGGGAGTGAGCGGCTCAATCGACCCGCTGGGGCGCGTTGTGAAGCAGCTCCGGCGTAACGTTCGCGTTGGGCTCGACGTCCCTTATGGCGTGATTACCAGCACCACTTTCTACACTCGACATGGAGATTGGTTCGCGTGGACGTGTGCGATAATCAGTATCGGAGCTCTATTTTTGCGCTCACCATTTCGAACCGGTGTATCTACCTAATGTTGGAAGAACTGGAACAGCAATACAGCGCCCTCCGCGACAAGGTTCGTGACCTGCGGGAGTATCTTTGACCCCTCCAAAGCCCGCGGCCAGCTAAACGAAATCGAAAAACACATTGCAGACCCTGCTATTTGGGCGAACCCTGAACGCTCCCAGTCGCTCATGCGCGAGCGCAAGCGCCTGGAAACCATCCTGAACACCGAGGAAGAGCTGGGCCGCCGGGCATCAGAGATCGAAACGTACTTTGAGTTGGCCCGGGAAGGCGAACACGTCGAGTCGGAGTTGAAGGGTGAAGTAAATGCGCTCAGTCAACAGGTCGAGAAACTCGAGACGGAAACCTTGCTCTCGGGTGACAACGATATGCTGAACGCGATTGTGACCATTCATCCCGGCGCGGGCGGCACTGAGTCGCAGGACTGGGCGGACATGCTGCTGCGTATGTACCTGCGCTGGGCGGAGCGACAGGGCTTCGGCACCAGTGTTTATGACTATCAACCCGGCGAAGAGGCGGGGCTGAAGTCGGTGACGTTCTCGGTCACCGGAGAATATGCATTCGGATTGCTGACCAGCGAGATCGGCGTCCACCGGCTTGTGCGGATCTCGCCATTCGATCAGGCAAAACGCCGGCATACATCGTTCGCCAGCGTGTTCGTGTCGCCGGAGATCGACGACTCGATTGACGTGGTGATTCGTGCGGAAGACCTGCGGATTGATACATACCGTTCCGGCGGCCGGGGTGGGCAGCACGTCAACACGACGGACTCGGCAGTTCGGCTGACGCATATCCCCACCGGCATTGTGGTGGCCTGCCAGAACGAGCGCTCGCAGCACAAGAACAAGGAGCGCGCCATGAGCGTGCTTCGTTCGAAGCTGTACGAGTACGAGATGGAGAAGAAACGGGCAGAAACGAAGAAGATTGAAGAATCCAAACTCGATATCGACTTTGGCTCGCAGATTCGGTCATATGTACTTGCACCCTACCGAATGGTGAAAGACCACCGCACGAAGGTGGAAGTCGGCGACGTGGATCGGGTGCTGGATGGAGATCTGCAGCCGTTTATCAGCGGGTATCTGCGCATGCGGCGCAACGAATCTCAGGGTGGGACGGCAGTCTCGGCATAAGCAATGGCTTCAGGAGCGCAATCTCTCAGTCGACAGCACTTCATCCGCCGGGGTCTGCGTCTTGAGTACCTGACCCTCGGGTGGAATTCTCTCGAGGCGGTCATCGCCGTAGTGGCGGGACTTACGGCGGGCAGCATTGCGCTGGTCGGGTTCGGCTTCGACTCTGTCGTCGAGTGCCTGTCAGGAGCTGTACTCGTGTGGCGGCTGCGCACGGATGCGGAACTGCATCGGCGTGAGCGCGTGGAGGCGGTTGCCCTCCGGTTGGTCGGGGTGAGCTTCCTTATTCTTGGAGCTTATGTCGCGTGGGAAGCGATTGCCACGTTGATCGAGCGGGAGGCACCAGAGCATAGTCCTCCCGGTATCGCGCTGGCTATCGCATCATTGATCGTGATGCCGCTCCTTGCACGAGCGAAGCGCACCGTGGCAAAAAGCATAAGCAGCAATGCCATGCATGCTGATTCGCGACAGACGGATATCTGTGCCTATCTTTCGGCAATCTTACTGGGCGGACTCGTTCTGAACGCAGCCCTGGGATGGTGGTGGGCTGACCCGTTGGCTGCACTCATCATGACGCCGATTATTCTGAAAGAAGGGGTCGACGCGATTCGCGGCAAGAATTGCGGATGCGAGTGGCCACTCGCGGAATCGGGCTGCACGGACGGATGTCATGAGTAGCATTACGACGTTTACGGAAAACCCGCGACTTACGCAGCGTTTCAACGATGCGCTGGTGTTTACGGCTGAGCTGCACTGCCGGCAAACGCGTAAGGGCGGAGACCAGATCCCATACATCTCGCACCTGCTCGGAGTCGCTTCGCTGGTGATCGAAGCCGGCGGGGATGAGGACATGGCGATTGCCGCGCTCCTGCACGACGCAGTTGAGGACCAGGGCGGCATGGAGACGCTGGAACGAATCCGCGAACGTTTTGGAGAGCGTGTAGCTCATGTGGTTGTCGGCTGTACAGATGACTTCACGGGGCACAACAGAACCGCCTGGTGCGACCGGAAGACGAAGTACATCGAGCACCTGCGCGAAGAATCCGACGAAGAGACCAGGATTGTGTCGCTGGCCGACAAGGTCCATAACGCACGCACCATCCTGCTGGACTACATCGAGCAGGGAGACGCGGTGTTTGCACGCTTCCGTGCACGCAAGGACGGCACGATCTGGTACTACCGCTCGCTTGTGGATGCATTTCGCTACGCCGAGGAGAAGCGTCCGATCCAGCACCATGCGCGTGGTCACGAGCGATTGCTCCGGGAACTGGATCGGCTCATTGGAAAGCTGGAACAAAGAACGAATATTGACGGTCGGAGCGTCAATCCATGTCGAGGATGATCGAACTGATCCGGCAATCGGCTGTGCCGGCTACAGTGATGCGTTCGGCGGCACGAGGTGCGTTGTCCTTGCCTGCCGGGGAGATGGTCGAAATCCTTGTGTACCTGAGCCACAATCCCACGTTTTCGGACCAGGCGAGACTTTCGTTGGCGGGCTTCGATTTGGAATCGATGAAGCAGGTTGCAAGCGACGCGAAAACCCCTGTAGAAGTTTTTGAGTATCTCGGTGTGCCAGAAAATGTCCGTCCCGCCATCTTGCCGATTCTGCTGGATAATCCCGCCTTGCCGCACCATGTGCTTCTACAACTTGCGTTAAGCCATTCTCAGGAAATCCTTTCTGTGATGGCCGGTAACAAGCGAGTGCAGGCAGACCTTCCAGTGTTGCGAACGCTGTTCTCGAATCATGCGCTTCCGCTCGATGCCAAAGCGCAGATTGAACCGTTACTGAATGCTTCGGATCATGCGGGGAAGGACTCCGAATACTCAGAGGAGGACCTGCTCGAGATCGAGGGAGACATCGCCAGGTACCTGACCGAGCATGCGACAGAAATTGCGGCAGAGGAAGCCAAAGGTTTTGAACTTATTGATCTGACGGAAGAAGAAAAGCACGAACTGGTTGCACATAAAGAGAAGGAACACGCGTCCGCCGAGGATCGCAAGCGCATGTCGCCGCTGCAGAAGATCGCTTCGATGACGGTTGGCGAGCGCGTCCAACTGGCGATGAAGGGCAATCGCGAAGAGCGCTACATTCTGATCCGCGACGGGTGCAAAGTCGTATCGTCAGCGGTACTGGAATGTCCGAAGTTAACGGATCAGGAAGCGGAGACCTTTGCGGCCATGAAGAACGTGCAGGAGACAGTGCTGCGCGGGATCGCCGGGAAGCGGAAGTTCATGAAGTTGTACCCCGTGGTGCGGGCGTTGTCTTCGAATCCGCGCTGTCCGCTGGATGTTGCCTTGCCGATGCTCAAGAATCTGCTGGTGCAGGACCTGCGCAACCTTTCCATGAACAAGAACGTCTCAGACACGCTGCGGAAGGTTTCCTTCAAGATGTTCAAGGAAAAGAGCAGCACGAAGAAAGACCAGTAAGATGGAGGACAAGTTGCCGGAAACCGATCCCATGCTGAACGTATTGAAACAGGCGAAAACGATTGCGGTCGTTGGATTGTCGGACAACCCACTTCGCTCAAGCTACGGCGTCTCCGCGTACATGCAATCGCAGGGCTACCGCATCGTCCCCGTAAACCCGAACTGCGACTACGTGCTCGGCGAGAAGTCATATGCTTCGCTGCTCGATATTCCGGAGAAGGTGGACATCGTGAACATCTTCCGCCGCTCCGAATACGTGCCGGCTATTGTGGAACAGGCAATCCAGATCAAGGCTCCCGCTATCTGGATGCAGGAGACCGTCGTTCACGCCGAAGCCGCTGAAAAGGCACGTAAGCAGGGCATTTTTGTGGTGATGGATACCTGCATTCTGAAGGAACACCGCAGGCTCGTGCGCTAGCTTTTGCTTCTGATTTTCCGGATTTCTTCCATTCGGTCGCGAATCCGCTTTTCTATACCTTGATCCGTGGGGTAGTAGTAGCGGCGTCCGCGCAGGTTGTCGGGCAAGCACTCCATGTTGGCGACCTTCTCTTCGTAGTCGTGCGCGTACTCGTAGCCTTTTCCGTATCCCACATCCTTCATCAAGCTGGTAACCGGGTTACGCAGGTGCAACGGAACAGGATCGGCGGCGGTGTGTTCCACATCCGCTTTTACAGCGCCATAAGCTGTATAGAGTGCATTTGATTTCGGCGCCAGCGACATGTAAACAACTGCTTCGGCGAGCGCCAGGTTTCCTTCCGGCAGCCCGATGAAATCGACAGCTTCCTTCGCCGCCATCGAAATCTGGAGAGCATGTGGGTCGGCCAATCCCACGTCTTCTACTGACATGCGGACTACACGCCGGGCAATGTAGAGCGGGTCCTCACCAGCTTCCAGCATGCGCGCCAGCCAGTAGAGCGCGGCGTCGGGATCGCTGTTGCGAACCGACTTGTGCAAAGCGGAGATGAGGTTATAGTGCTCCTCTCCTGCTTTGTCGTAACGCAGAATGCGCTTCTGAAGCGCTGATTCCACGATGGCGTCGGTGATGACGTCGGAGTTTGTGTCCTTCGCGAGCGTGGATGCAATCTCAAGCACGTTGTACCCGGATCGCGCGTCGCCGCTTGAATACGCAGCGATCTTCGCGAGGGCACTTGGCTCCGCGGTAAGCCGCAACTCGCCTAGCCCGCGTTCCTCATCTGCCAGCGCACGTTGCAGCAGCATCACGATCTGTTCTTCAGTCAGTGGGTTCAGGACATACACGCGGCAGCGCGACAGCAATGCGGAGATGATCTCGAATGAGGGATTTTCGGTCGTAGCGCCTATCAGCCGAATGTTGCCCTTCTCCACGTGAGGAAGAAACGCGTCCTGCTGCGCCTTATTGAAACGGTGAATCTCGTCAACGAACACGATCGTTCGCGTGCCGTATTGCCGGGCCTTCTCGGCCTCAGCCATCACCTGCTTGATTTCCTTAATTCCTGACAATACGGCCGAGAACTCGATGAACTCAGCACGCGTGACGCCCGCGATAATGTGCGCGAGCGTGGTTTTACCGACACCCGGCGGTCCCCAGAAGATGATGGAGCCTGCATCGTCGCGCTCGATCTGCACGCGCAACGGCTTGCCCGGCGCGAGAATGTGCTGCTGCCCCACGAATTCGTCGAGCGTGCGCGGGCGCATACGGTCCGCCAGCGGACGTGATTTGTCCACCGGTTCAGGCAGGTTCGGAGCAGTGTTGAAGAGGCTCATTTAGCCCGTTGCCTCTGCGCTTCATACAGGATTACCGATGCCGCGATGGCTGCATTCAATGACTCAACCCGATCCGAGTGGGGCACCCGGATAAACTCGTCGGCCAGTTCAATGTATTCACGCGGAACGCCGGCGCCCTCACTTCCCACGAGAATGGCGATACCCCCATCCAAATCCACTTCCTCAATGGATCTTCCCTTGTGAGAAGAGGTCGCAACCACCCGGATGCCGTGACTTTTTAGGTTGGATATGGACTCTGCTGTTGCGTGTAGAGTCGGTATCCGGAAACTCGATCCCGCCGACGCTCGGATCACTTTCGGATTAAACTCGCTGACGGTCCTGTCTCCCAAAAGGATGCCGGTAGCTCCGAATGCTTCCGCCGACCGGATGATGGTGCCAAGATTTCCCGGATCCTGAATTCCCATGGCGCCGAGCAACAACGGGGTCTTCTGCTGCAGTAGTTTTTCTAGTGAGAACTCCGGCCACTTTACGAGGGCGGCAATGCCCTGGGGAGTTTCCGTGGCGACCGCGCTCGCGAATACATCGTCAGGTAGCGCGATGATTTCGGCGTGGCTCGAGATCTGCGGGAGCAGTTTGTCCATGCGAGGTTCTGCCGAAGCTGAGAAGAATACCGCGCGAAATCGTAAGCCGCTGCGGGTGGCTTCTTCGATGATGCGAACGCCCTCGATCGCGCAGAATCCATCCACCAATTCGCCGTGCTGAAATGCGCGACGGAGGTCCTTTACGAGGCTGTTTTGGCGGCTGCTTATCTGCCGGACGCGCGTGTTATGCGTGGTTGCCATTCGCCAACCATCATACGCTTTGAACGCAGTGCCCCCAGCTCTCGAAAAGCGGTCGCCTTACGCCGGGGCGTTCAAAGTGATATGTTATTCTCGCCGTTTCCGCCAGGAACCCGAGAGGGCTGTTTGCACGCTGAAATCATAAAAATCAACAGCAACGAACCTGAGCCGTCATTGATCGCCTATGCAGCCGAAAAACTGCGCCAAGGCGAAGTTCTCGGGATGCCGACCGACACGTTCTACGGGCTCGCGGCCGATCCGCTGAATCTACGGGCCGTCGACCGTATTTACGACATCAAGTCCCGCTCGCGGCACAAGCCGTTGTCTCTGCTGATCGAGAGCGTCGACCAGGCGGAAGACATGGCGAAGAATCTGCCCGACGAGTTCTACGCATTGGCACGAAAGTTCTGGCCTGGCCCGCTTACATTGATCGTGAAGGCCGGCGGCCGCCTGCCGCTGAAAGTGACCGCGAATACCGGGAATGTCGCGATTCGTGTTCCCGCATCGCCGATCCCGGTTGCGATCGTCAGGCTTGCGGGGCTGCCGATCACCGCGACATCGGCAAACCTGAGCGGCGCGGCGGAATGTACGACGGCCGAAGCCGTTCGAAGCCAATTGCGTGACCGCCTGCAGGTAATTATTGATGGGGGACCTTCTCCCCGTGATATTCCTTCCACCATCGTGGATTTGAGCGGTGACTTCGGCCGCGGCTGGCAGGTGCAGCGTGAAGGTGCCATTCCGACGCAGGAGATCGCCGCAGTTCTCGGTGGTGAAGCACAGGGCGCAAGCTAGAGTTTGGGTCGCCGGAAATCCATCCTGTTGAAAGTGGCAATGCTCGCGGGCGCGGGCATTCTTCTGTACTTCATTCTTCTTGGGTTTCGCATCGTGCACGCCTCGCGCGGCGATGCCCTGCGCAAGACCGATGCGATCGTCGTTTTGGGTGCTGCAGAATATGCGGGGCGACCCTCTCCTGTCTATAAAGCGCGGCTTGACCACGCCTATGATCTCTTCCAGCAAGGACTTGCTCCCGTGGTGATTACAACCGGCGGTGCTGGACTTGATCCCATTTATACGGAAGGCGGGGTCGGGCGTGATTATCTGAGCAAGCAAGGCGTGCCAGACGTAAACCTGATTGCCGAAACTCAGGGTAACGATACCGCGGAATCGGCAGTGCGTGTCGGGACGATCCTTCACAAGAATCATATGCGTACGGTGCTCGTCGTCAGCGACGCGTACCACATATTTCGTATCAAGCGGCTTATGGCCAATGAAGGTGTGGAAGCTTTCGGCGCTCCTCGCCCGGGCTCACTGCCGAAGTCGGCATGGGGGCGTTTCAGCGGCGTGTGCAGGGAAGTGGTAAGTTACTTCGCCTGGAAGCTGGGCATTACGTAATGCCGAAGACTCTCTACTATACCGATCGTTATGTCATCCCCCTGCCCGAGGGACATCGCTTTCCCATCAAGAAATACCGGATGTTGCGGGACCTCCTGGAAACCGACCGGCGATTCGCCTTCGAACCGGCGCCGTTGGCGAAACCAGAAACAATTCAACTTGCGCACGATCCGCAATACGTTGAAGCATTCCTGAAGGGCACGCTCAACCCGCAGGCGGTCAGGAGAATCGGCTTTCCGTGGTCCGAGGGACTGGTGCAGCGCACGCTGGCTTCGGTCGGCGGGACGATCGCAGCGACACGGGAAGCCCTCGCGAATGGATGGGGCGGGAACCTTGCGGGAGGCACGCATCACGCGTTTCGGGCTGAGGGTTCCGGTTTTTGCGTGTTCAATGATATCGCTGTTGCTGCGCAGTGGGTGCGGTCGTTCGGATCAATCAAACGGGTCGCGGTTGTTGATCTCGACGTCCACCAGGGAGACGGTACGGCGCAGATTTTCCAGGATGACCCGAACGTGCTCACCCTCTCAGTGCATTGCGAAGTTAACTTTCCTTTCCGCAAACAGCAGAGCAAGATCGATATCCCGCTGGCGGAAGGCATTGCGGACACGGAGTATCTTGCCAGACTGAGTGAGGTGCTGCCGCGCGTGCTTGATTTCCGGCCCGGCGTTATCTTCTATCAGGCTGGAGTGGACGTGCTTGCATCCGATGCCCTGGGGAGACTCCAACTCACTCCTGAAGGTGTTCAGCGCCGCGATGAGGCAGTGATCGGTATGGCGCGAAAAGCTGGAGTGCCGCTGGTGATCACGATAGGCGGCGGTTACTCTCAGCCGATTGAGTTAACCGCCCAAGCTCATGCAGCAACGTTCCGAACGGCAGCCGATATCTTCGGAATCGCGGTCGATTAAAAAATGAAAGTTGCCGTTCGTATCCTCGGGATATTGTTGGCCCTATTTCTGCTCGTTGGGTCGATCGCAGATATCCTCGGACTTCTGCCGCATAGCGGACGCATGCCTTCTGCCATGTTCCGCTTTCGACTGAACTTCGTGCCGATCGTGACCGGTATTCTCTTGCTGGTGAACTATCGGAAGATAAAAGGCAGTGCGCGGAAGTTCATCTACTTCGTAACTTTCCTGGCGGTGAATCTCTGGTACTCATTGTTGGAAATGCGAATGGTGGCGGGCTTTTTCTCGGGTGCCAAGAGCTACCACGTGCTTCCCACGGCACTATTCTTTATGGCCATCCTTTGGGGTACCTTCTGGCTGGCGCTGAATCATCACTTCGGCAAAGCGCGGCGCTCCACCTAAGCTCCCACGAAGTACAGCACTAGCGCGATTACGCCAGCAAAGATCGTGCTGATCGAGTTCACGCCGTTGTTCTTCAAGGTGCCACTCCGTTCCAGGGTAGCGCCGAGCAGACTGTCCACGATGGTCCCCAGGAATCCCGCGGCCGCAGCGAGCCAAGCTACGGAAGGCGTGTAAAGACCAACCATCGCACCTATAAGTGCAATTACCAGTGCACTGACCAGGGCCGCCCCGGTTCCCGGCAGGCTGATTGCGCCATTCGTGCCGGGTTCGACCTGATTGAAACTCGTGATGAGCCTTGGCTTCGCGGATAACACCTCACCCAGTTCGCTTGAAACGGTATCGGCTGTGGCTTCGGCCAGTGATGCCACAGCGGCGACCGCGAAAGCCGGTCCGAATTTCACCGTAAGAACTGCATATCCGGCCGCTGCCCCAACGTTCGCCAGCACCTGCTTCGCATTGCGTCCGTGTTTATCTTCAGCAATCCCAAGCTGACGCTTTCGCGTGTATCCAATTCGAGTCGAGAGCCACGTCGCAGCAAAGACTCCGAAGAGCGTTACGAAACCTCCCAAACCCAGGGAGACGTAGATCAGCAAAGCCGCTACAGCACCTGCAACTGCTCCGGACGCGGTTACACCTCGGCTCACATATCCGAGCACCCCAAAGACGGCAGTCACGAGCAGGGCTGGAACCAGTCTGTCGAGAGGTTGGCTGGGGTTCAGTATTTCTAGTCCGGCGAAGATTGGCGACACAGGATTTCCCGCAGCGCATCGTAACAGCTGAGGCTTGTTGCAGCCAGAGCCACGAGGACTTGTATGGCAGCTTCGGTTTGGACCGGTTACCTGACGTTCGGACTCATCTCGATGCCCGTGCGGCTCTTCTCTGGAGCTCGCGGGACGCGTGTTTCTTTTCACATGCTGCACCGTACGGACAACGTCCGCGTAAAGCAGCAACTCATTTGCCCCGAAGAGGATGTGGTGGTGGATCGCAGTGAGATTGTGAAGGGCTACGAGTACCGGAAGGGCGAGTACGTCATCATCGAACCCGATGAGATCAAAAAGATCGAGCCGAAGACCGCCAAGGCCATGGAGATTCTGGAGTTTGTGAAATCCGATGAAGTCGATCCCATCTACTTCGAGTCTTCGTATTACCTGATGCCGGAAGAAGCGGGGCAGCGTCCTTACGCTCTGCTATCGCGGGCGCTCGAAGAAACCAACTACGTCGCGATCGCGAAGCTCACCATGCATAACCGCGAGTACACCGTTTTCCTTCGTCCTTACGAAGGCGGCATGATGCTGCACACCATGTATTACTCGGACGAGGTCCGGCAATTGGAGAATTTCGGGCGTCCCGATGTCGAGATCAAAGAGGCGGAGTTGAAAGTCGCGCACCAGTTGATCGAGGCGCTTTCAGCGGATTTTGAGCCTGAAAAGTACCACGATACCTTCGAGGACAATCTCCGTACCCTCATCAAGGCGCGCTTGGAGGGCAAGGAAGTCACGCCTGTTGCCAAGCCCAAGGTAGCCCCTGTCACCGACCTTATGGCGGCGCTGAAACAGAGCCTTGCCAGCATGGAAGGGAAGAAGAAGCCGCCGCAGCGGGTGCACGACGTGGAAGCCGCAAACCGCACACACATGAAGACCGCGGCGAAAAAGAAAGGTGGGAAGAAGGCCGCCTAACCGACCCATTCGCAACATTCCCGTCCTACCCGGGTTTTGACGAATCGTCCCGCCTGCACCTGTCCCGGGTGCTGAATGCGGGTTCAGTGCTTTACAATAGGTGGTTCAGCACTCTCTTAACCTGGAGTTGACGGCCCTGTGCCGATTCGCTTGAGAAATCCATTCCTACTGCGTTCTTACACGACTTTTGCCGCGCTGATACTTCTCCTTTCGGTCATCTTCTTGACCGGTTGCGGCGAAACTTATCGGCAGTCTTTAACGCCCATCATTCCTCCCGGAGGCGATCCACAGGCGACCCACTATGCGGTTGCCATCAGTAAGAATGGCGGTGCCGATGGTGCTGGCATGCTCGCGCAAATCAACGTTCCCGGCGACGTAAACATGGGCAACAGGCAGGTGGGGGTGGACCCGGTACACGCAAGCTTCGCGCCTGTGCAATCGCGTGTCTGGATTGTGAATCGCGGCGGCGACAGCGTGACTGCTTACGTGCCAACCGTCTTATCAGCTCCGTCTGCCACTTTGTCTCTGGAACCGAACTCCGGTGCGAGTTTCGTGGCTTCCACCCTGAACCAGGCGTTCGTCGCAGAATCGAACCTCGACAAAGTAGCGATGATCGATGCCAATCAGACAGTGGCTGTGGCTTTCGTTCCAGTGGGAGACAACCCTGTCTCGATTGCCGCCACGCAGGCTCTTGCCAAAATCTATGTCGCTAACCGCAATGACTCAACCGTGTCGGTGATCTCGACGAGCCTTCTCCAGACGACAGGTACTCCTATCCCGGTTGGTTCTGGCCCGGTTGCGACGGCAATTCAAACTAGCGGTGCGTACGTGTATGTCGCGAGCGACGCGGGGAACAGCATTTCTGTGATCGACACCAACAGCGACACAGAGATCCAGCGCGTAACCGGCCTGTCCGCTCCGAGCCAGTTGGTGTGGGACAACGGTCTGAAGCGCTTGTACGTGGTAAACAGCGGTTCAAACACTGTCAGTATTTTCAATGCATCCGCACCACAGCTTACGCTGCTGCGGACGGTGAACCTCTCGGGAGCTCCGCTTGGCATTGCCGTCCTCGACGATGGCAGCAAGTTCTATGTGCTTCGTGGCGGCAGTCCCGGACAGGTAGACGTTTACGATGCGCAGAGCTTCTTATTGCGCACCACGATTACCGTGCAGAATGATCCGGTTTCGATCGCGGCTTCGCCAGGATCCACGAAGGTCTATGTCGCAAACAGGGCAGGAGACCCCAACACCGCAAGTCTTGCGAATGGCTCCATTTCGATCATCAAGACGCTGGACGAATCGGTGATCAACATTGCGCCGGCGGGCCCGAACCCCTTCACGGTCCTGGCACAATAAGAGCATCCGGAGAAAAAAGTAGGCGAGGCAGGCGCCTCGCCTTTTTAGTTGTACTCAGGAGAATAAGATCAGTCCGCTGCGGTCTCGCCCTTCCGCCGGCGGTTATAGTGCATGGCAATATTCATGAAGACAGGGCCGCTGCTGGTTTCGAAGCACATCACGAGTGCTTCCGTATCTTCAGTACTCACCGCCCCGCGGTCTTCGGTGTGAATCTCCGGTGGCAAAACCTTGAAGTGAAATCCCTGGTCGTTGAGGACCGTGACCGCATTTCCAATCACCTGGTTTGCCAGCTCACAAATGGCTTCCGGAACCATTTCTTCGGAACAGCTTTCGTCCCCCGTCAACCTGTGAGTTACCTGCTTTGCTGCATTGGTCTCCAGGTCGAAAATCACGCGTCCTTCGATGTCGCCCGAAACCCGAACCACAGCAGCCACACCTTTGCGCAGGTAGGCACCTTCGTCCATGGTTACGTCGCCCATCGAGGTGGGAGACTGCAACGTCTGCGCGAGTACGGCATCCGCAGCGTTGATGAACGGCTGAATCAGTTCCATCCTCATTGGATTGCTCCAGCGGGTGCGCTGTTCTCCGAAGAAGCCAGCGCCGCATCGCCGAGGACGTACTTCACTACCTCGTACAGGACTTCCGCCTTCACGGGTTTCTGTACAAAATGGCGCGCGCCCTTCTGTAGTGCCGCGATGATGTTCTCCTGGTAACCCACGGACGAGACCATCACGATGCGAGCTTCCGGTGACTGGCGCACGATCCGTTCCGCTGCTTCGATGCCTTCCATCTGCGGCATCGTGATGTCCATCAATACGATGTCCGGATGCGTGCGACTGTATTCAGTGATTGCGGTACAGCCGTCGCCGGCTTCTCCGGCTACCTGTCCGCCGAACGATTCGATCATCCGCGCGAGGTTTTTGCGCGCGAAGATGGAATCATCAACGACCAGGTATCTGACCGGCCGCATGTCCTTGCTTCGAACTAGTGGGGCAAATTGCTCCATGGTTCCCTCCAGCGCGATCACAAACCGCGCCAGCTAATCTCCTGTTGCTACGACCGCTGTTTGCGGCCGGGTAGCCTGTTTCATTACTGCACAATGTGTTTGTAGCGTGTTGGCCATCGCCTCTAGCGGTATGACTCTCATCGCATGTCCGCGTTCTATTGCGACTCGCGGCATGCCAAACACCACGCAACTTTCTTCTGCCTGGGCGATGGTTATGCCACCGGCATGACGAATCGCACCCAGTCCTTCAGCGCCGTCTTCACCCATGCCCGTCATCAGCACGCCGACGGCACGCTCCTGGAATTCCGAGGCTACGCTCTGCAGCAGCACGTCAGCCGAAGGGCGATGTCCGTTGACTTTATCCCCATCGCTGAGCACCACCACATGACCCAGGGGCATATGGCGAACCTTCATATGCTTGTTGCCCGGACAAACGAGGGCGCGTCCCGCCAGCAGAAGATCGCCTGACTTCGCTTCCCGGACTTGGATCGCACAGGTTTCGTCCAAGCGCTTGGCGAACATCTCGGTAAATCCTTCCGGCATGTGCTGCACGATCAAAATCGTGCCAGGAAACTCCGCCGGTAACTGCGACAGCACGTACTGCAATGCCTGCGGACCACCGGTCGAGACGCCAATCGCAACCACTTTGGTCGGCGAATTGGCAGGCTCGGACGGCGGCTTCATCTTCTTCTTGATCTGCGGCTCTGGCAGTCGCACCAATTGGCTTTTCACCGCTGCCTTGATCTTCGCGACCAGTTCGCTGGCGATCTGGTCCATGTGCGTCGTCGGATCCTGCGGCTTGGCCACAAAGTCGAATGCCCCAAACGAGAGCGCCTTGAACGTTGCCGAGGCGCCTTCCTTTGAGTGCGCGCTGACGACAATCGTCGGCAGCGGATGTTTGCGCATGATCTTGCGTAGCGTTTCCATCCCGTCCATCCGCGGCATGTCAAGATCGAGCGTTACGACATCCGGCTTCAGATCCGGGATCTTTTCCAGCGCGAATGATCCGTCCATGGCGGTTCCCACAACTTGAATCGAGCCTTCGCGCTCGATCATCTGCGGGATCAGCTTCCGCATCAGCGCGGAATCATCCACCACCAGGACTCGGATGGGTTTCTTCATACGGCAGCACCCATGGATGCGGCTCGGGCGACCGGAACGGGTGCAACGGGAATGCGTGCGTAAGCAACACGGTCCACCAGCACGGGAACGTTCAGGATTAACACCACCGTCCCGTCTCCGAGGATGCTTGCGCCGCTTACCAGCTCCGTTGCGACCAATTGGTCGTCCATGGCCTTGATGACTAACTCGTCCTCGCCGACTAGCTTGTCTACGATGAGTCCGAATTTTCGGTCTCCCATCGCGACCACTACTACGAAAAACTTGCTGATCGAATTCTCCCGGGCCTCCGGCATCAACCGGCTCAATCGAGCGAGAGTGATTACCTCGTCACGAATGCGCAGTACCTCGCAGTTATCCACGCGATGGATCTGGTCGTGACTTGCGCGTGTGATCTCCACCACGGAGTTCAGCGGTACCGCATAGAGTTGGTCGCCCGAGGAGAACAACAATGCCTTGATGATGGCCAGGGTTAGTGGCAACGTCAGCCGGAAGGTGGTGCCTCGTCCCGGCGTGCTGATGATCTGGATCGATCCTTTCAGCCGTGCTACCACGCTGCGGACCACGTCCATGCCTACGCCACGTCCGGATAATTCCGTGATTTCATCACTCGTGCTGAAGCCCGATTCAAAGATAAGCTCCAGTTTCTGATGGTCCGACATCGTGGCGATCTGGTCGGCCGTAGCAATGCCACGTTGGACTGCTTTCTCCGCAATCTTGTCAGCGGAGATTCCCCGGCCGTCGTCCGCCACCTCGATCACCACGTGATTCGCCTGGTGATATGCACTGAGCTTCAGGAATCCTTGCGGAGGTTTGCCGGCAGCTACTCGCTCTTCCGGCGATTCAATGCCATGGTCAACTGCATTCCGCACCAGGTGCGTCAAAGGCTCGGCAAGCTGGTCGAGAATGCCTTTGTCCAGATCGGTCTCCTGCCCGACCATCACCAGCTCGGCATCCTTCCCGCACTGCTTTGCGGTGTCACGCAGCACTCGTGGAAACCGACGGAACAATTGCTCAACCGGCACCATGCGAATCTTCATCACTGACCGCTGCAGCGCGTTCAGCACCTGCGCCTGTTTCGACATCGCGTCCACAAAACGGACCTTCAGTGGATCCTTGGGGAACCGCTTTCCGAACTCATGGATCGACTGGTAAAGCATCGACTTGCCGATAATGAGTTCGCCCACCAGGTTCATCACCGCATCGATTCGGTCGGCATCCACGCGCAGCGTGTTCTCGACCGGCTGAGCTTCCTTGGCTTTGGCAGGACGTTGTGCCGCTTCGACAACAGCCTCTTCTAAATCCGGAACTGCAGGGGAAGCGACTGGCGTGTGTGTGGCCGCGATGCCGAGCACATCCGCATCAGCATCTACGTGAGTGGCGGACTCCTGAACGGGAGGCGTCCACTGGTTCACGACGATGCCATCCACCACGGTTGGGATCGCGCACTTCTTCTCGATCTCGGCCTTGGAAACGGACGTCGCGAGCGCTACTTCAATCACGTCAAGCGTGCCGTCTACCGGAATGTGTTCAGGGTGCCGTGCGAGTACTCTTCCGAGCAAAGGGAACGCGTTCAGAATCACCTGCACCGCCGCCGCCCTCATCGGAGAGTTGCGGTCCATCGACACGGCGACACAGTAGACCACCTCGCCTGCTTCGACGGCGTTCTTCATTGCGAGCCGGTCGTATTCGGTCCAGGAGAACTCCGGCACAAACTTCTTAGCCGCCGTGCTTCCCCCGGGCGCCTTGAGCAGCTTGGAAATCATCGTCCGCAGCGGGTCAGCTTTGGGAGGCTGCATGTTTCCGCGGTACGCAGCCAGCAGCGCGTCGAACATATCGGCAGCGCTCAAGACCACTTCCGCGAGTCCTGTACCCGCGGACGCAGCCAGTTCCGGCGTCAGTACGTCTTCCAGCTCGTGCGCAAGCTCACTCAGCTCACGGAACCCACACGCCGCGGAATCGCCCTTCAATGTGTGAACGGTCCTGCGAATTCCACGCACGATTTCCGCGTCTCCTGGAGCTTTTTCCAGGTCCAGGCCCTGGTCGTTCAGCGCTTGCAGTAATTCCTGTGCGCTCTCGAAAAACAGTTCGCGTAATTCCGCTGCCCGTTCTTCTGAGAAGAAGTTCACAACTCCACCTCGATCTTCTGGTACGCGGTACCGTTATTCTGGTGAATCATCCGGAACCGGTCGGTGAGTCCAAATAGGCTTTCTGCATGTCCGACGAATAGATATCCGTCCTGATTCAAGCAGCGATAGAACTTCTCGATTAAGCGTTTCTGCTCCGCCTCGTCGAAATAGATCATCACGTTCCGGCAGAAAATGAAGTCATTCCGCTGCGGGAGGAATTCTGTTTTCAGGTTATGGAAATCGAAGTGGACCAGGTCGCGTACCGCTCGTTTCACCTGGTAATGGTCACCAAGTTTGTCGAAGTAGCGCAGCCGGTACATATAGTCCACCGGCTCCATCTGGTTTTCGGAATAAAGCCCTTCTTGCGCCGTCCGCAAAGCCGAATAGCTGATGTCCGAAGCCAGCACTTCCACCCGCCACGGAGGCGGGATCAGCGGCTTCGGAACCGGCATGTCAAACGGCAGAGGGTTGCGAAGATAGTAGTAAGCCAGTGCGTCCGCGATCTGCATCGCGAGCGTATACGGCTCTTGCCCCGTAGAACAGCCTGCACTCCACACTCGCAATGTCCAGTCGCGACGTTCCTGCTTGCGGCGGAGCATCTCTTCCAGCGTTGTCTTCTGGAAAAGCTCCAACTGCGGCTTGTTGCGGAAGAAGCTGGTTTCGTTGACGGTCAGGATTTCAAGCAGGGAAGTCAGTTCCGCCTTGCCTTCACGGCTGGTGAGCAGGCGGTAGTAGCTATAGAAGGAGTCGAGCCGGCAGGCTTTCAGGCGGCGCTGCAAACGGTCCTGCAGGAAGTGTGCGCGCCGCTCGTCAAAGTACATCCCACATTCGTGGTAGACGAGTGTCTGCAACAACTTCAGCTCAGGCTCGGTGATGGGTATGGACGTTGCCATTCCTGCTCGCTTGTCTTACTGCACTGCCATGTTTTCCGCAATCGTGCTTGCTTTCTGTAACTCGCCGCGCTTCAGCACCCGTTGCAGATCGACCAGGATGATCAGCCGGTTCTTCAACTTGCCCACGCCAGTCACGTACGTTTCGCTCTCGTCTTTCATGACTCTCGGAGGCGGTTCGATCTCGGAGTGCGGAATGCGCATTACCTCCGACGCCGAATCAACAATTAGCCCGACCAGCTTGCCTTCGGAATCCACCACGATGACCCGGTTCTTTTTGTCCGTCGATGTGTGTTGTTCTCCAAAGCGCTTGCGCAGGTCAACCACCGAAACGATCTTGCCGCGAAGGTTGATCACCCCTTCGACGAACTCCGGCGAATCGGGCACCGACGTGATCTCCGGCACGCGCACGATCTCATGCACGCACGTGATGGGAACCCCAAAGGTTTCCGCTCCTACCCGAAAGCCGACTATGTGCAGGTCGCTGCTCATGTTTAACTCCGGCTATACCCTTGCCACGCCGTAGGCGTTCTCGAACGAACCGTTGCCGTTTCCGTTCCCGTTGCCACTTCCATTACCGTAGCTGTAGCCGTTCGACTTGCCGTAGCCATTGCCGTTATCCCCTCGGCCGTAAGCAGGCGGCGCGGCCGGCACTCGGCTGCTGTTTGCATCGATCGAGAATCGGTCCATGCTGTCGATCAGCACGCGAGACATTTTCGACATCTGTTCGGCAGAAGCTGCCAGTTCGGTCGAGCCGGACGTGAAACGCTGAATCAGTTCGCGCATGCGTTCCATCGCCATCACGACCGCCTGCGCTCCCGACGCCTGCTCTTCCACCGCCGAGTTGATCTCGTGGGTCAGTTCGTTCAATCGGGTTGTTGCTTTGGCAATCTGTGAAGATCCATGCGACTGCTCGTTTGTCGCTGCGCCGATTTCCTGCGCGAACTTGTAAACCTCGGTTACGACGTTCGAGATCTTTTTCAACGCGCCGTTCAAGTCGGTGCCGAGAGTCAGTCCTTCGTCCACGATCGTGGTGCTCTTCTGCATGTTCTCGACCGCGCGACGAGCTTCTTTCTGAATGCTTTGGATAAGCTCTGAAATTTCCTTGGTGCTGGCGGCCGACTTCTCCGCCAATTTGCGAACTTCTTCCGCAACCACCGCGAATCCGAGCCCGTGTTCTCCGGCGCGGGCCGCTTCGATGGCGGCGTTCAGTGCCAGCAGGTTAGTTTGCTCGGCCAGGTCGTCGATGACTTCGATGATCTTGCCAATGTCGTCTGCCCTCGTTCCCAGGACGTCGATGATCTCTGACGAAGACTGAATCGAGGTGTTGATGCGTCCCAGACCGTCGGTCGTCTTCTGCATCGTGGAAATGCCGGCTTGCACTTCTTCGCGTGATCTCTGCGATATGTCGAGCAGCACCTTGGCCGTGTCGGCCACGCGCTGGATCGACGCCACCATTTCGTCGATGGACGATGATGTCTCGCTGACGCTGGAAGACTGCATCTGCGTGCTTTTCACCATGTTCTGCACGTTCACGCTCATCTCGTGCATCGTGCTGGTGACTTCGTCGATGGACGAGGAGGCCTGTACGCTGAGCTTGGCGGATTCTTCGGATGCGCTCGCGACCTGGTTCGAACCACTCGATACCTGCGACGCGCTGTCGCGGACCGCACTCACCAGCGAACGAAGCCCTTCGATCATGCGGGTAAACGCGATTGCCAGGGTGTCTCGCTGCGAACGGGGGCGAACCTGCACGGTTAAATCGCCGCGCGCGATGGCCTCGGATACCTGTGACATCTCGCGCAAATAACCGACCATCGTGCTGAAGGTCTTGGCCAGTACTCCGATTTCGTCGTTCTGTCGAATGTCGATCTGGTGCTCAAGGTCGCCGGTCTCGCCGATCTCACGTGCTACGCCGATCAGACGGTCCAGAGGATTGAGAATGGCGTTGGTTGTGCGGTAAGCGATGAAGCTGCCGACCCCCAGCGCCAACGCTGCGCCGAGGATGGCCACCAGCATGGTCACGGTGCTCGCTGTCGCGTCTTCCTTACGCTGGTCGCTCAAGTCTTGATCGATGAAGCGTTCTAGTTCATCGACATGCGTGGTCGACTTTGATGTCCAAACTACCGGGTCAAGCTGGAGATACTGAATTTGCAGTTCGCCAACCGTGGCGTTGCCCGAATCAACTTGCTTGCGCTTCTCGATCAACGGACGCGCAAAATTGTTCTCCCAATCCCGCTCGGAATCGCTCAGTTTCGAAAGAGAGTTTTTTTGCTGGTCGGTTTGTGCCTGCTGGCCTGCTTTCGAGATTGCTTCCCGCAGCTTCGCAAGCCCATCCGTCAGGGAATTCACTTCGTTGTTCGAACCACTGAGCAGGTAATTGCTCAGTTGCTGCCGGTTCTGCATCATCTGGAACCGGATCCCCTCCACTTCCTGCGAGAAATCGAATGCGTGCTGCGTCGCATTGCGAGCCGAGTGTTCACGCTGAACCGCGGCGATGTTGATCAGGCACAGGAACACCACTACCAGGAGAACGAGTCCAAAATTTAAGTACAGCTTTCTTCGTATGCTCATTGCACTGCTCCACCGGTTGTCCCGGGAACAGAATTCGTTTGTTTACCTGTCGTTACCGTTGCTGAACTGAAACTCCACCACCTGCGTGGTGTCGTTTGAGGCTGGTTCGTAGCGCCACTTCTTAACTGCGCTGACGGCCGACTCCACCAGTAAGGGGTGTCCGCCAATCACCTTTGTGTCCTTCACCGACCCGTTTGCTGCAATTACCACTTCCACCTTCACAACACCGCTCAGGTTCATCCGCTTCGCTAGATCGGGGTAGACGGGCGAGACCTTTGTCTTCACCTTTCGTCCGCCATCGTCGATGGCAGTGGCTGCTGAGACTCCCAGCGATAATCCAAGTAGTCCAAGAATGAGAGTTATTGAGAACCAATGTTTAAATTTACGGGTTAACACGCTGACCCTCCCGGTCACACTGCGGGCTTACGCATTTGAGTTATGTGCAACCCCTTTGCCATGCCGATGACTCATCGATAGTTTTTGTAAGTTACTGAGGTACAAACAGTTATGGTGAACGGGAGGACGTCTCAGGCCAGGTGTTTTCGTCTCAAACCCTGTTCTTGTGGCTCATTTCATCTCACGCTGAGACAGACACCTTAGTCGGCTCGCGGTTACCTCAAGGGCAACTTGAGGTTCAATTAGCCTTGACTCAAATTGAGATTGCAGAGTACCTTGCACTTTCCCGCAGTTGGTCCCGCAATGCTGCGCAACCACTCATGAGCGTAGAGACGAACAACACCGCAGACGCGCAGCAGAACCGTGCTGAAGAGCTTCAGCAGTTGCTCGATATCACTTCTGAACTGGGAACCCTCGGCGATCTCGACGAGTTTCTTCAGAAGTTCGTCGTCCGCGCAGCTCAGTTTTTAGGCTTCCGTCGAGCGTTTATAGCCATCGCCGATCAGGGCAGGTTTGACATCCGTTGGGTTGCCGAAAATAACGCTGCTAAGGCATTGCACGCGCAGTTACCTGATCCCGGGGCGAAGCGGTTGGTCTCGAGTTCTGAACCGGTCTTCGGCGATAACTTCAATCAACTCATATCTGCCGACTCTCAGTTCAGCCTGCAAATCGAACGCTTCCTGTCTGTGCCGCTCCTGGCTTCCGACCGTTCTCCTCTGGGGATTCTGGCCGTCTACGACCGCGATGCCGGCCAAGTCTCACAAGAAGACATCCGCCGGGCCAAAGCGCTAGGGGCCGAGGTCGCTGTCGTTCTCGAAGCGACACAGAACCTGCATCTGGCCAAAGTGAACCGCGAGCGCGCCGAAAGCCTGATGAATCTGGCCCTAGAGCTAAATTCGTCACTTCGGTTGCCACAATTTGTCAGAAGCTTTACCCAACGTGCTGCCGACATGTTGAATTCCCGGGCCGCAGTCCTGGCGCTGGCTCAGCGGTCTGTCCTCGAGACGGTGCTGGTTCACGACCCCCAGAACGTTCCTGATAAAGGCCTGCTTCGACGGCTGAACTCGGCCATGACGGAACTTGCGGCCAATCATACTGAGGCTATCGCTACCGGAACGGCCGCTTCACTTATTGGGCAGTCCATCGCAACAGCGCTTAACTGGCAGAACCTTACCGTGGCCCGCCTCCGTAGTGGCGATGGCGAACTCATCGGGCTTCTCTGCCTTGTCGACCCGAGCCAACCCCTGGGCGAAGGCGATCGCAACCTTCTTCATGCGCTCGCTGCCCACGCGTCCGTTGCCCTGGAGAACGCCCGCCTGTTCACCCGCATGGACCAGGCGAACCGGCATTGGGTCGAAATTTTCGATTCCATCACCGACTTCATCGTCGTTCACGACGAAAGCAATCGTGTACTCCGTGTAAACCGCACGCTGGCAGACTTCATCGGCGTTCGTCCGTCGGAGCTAATCGGGGTCAGCATGCGCGCGCTGGTCGCCATGGCCAGTGACAACAGCGGCCAGCCATGCCCGTTCTGCCGCGTTGGACTCGACGGTGCCGACGAATACATCCATCCCGTGCTTGAGCGGACGTACCTGGTATCCACCTCGCGCATCCACGGCGCCCTGAACGAGGCCTTCCAGACCATCCACGTGCTGAAGGACATTACGGATCGCCGCGAAGCCGAGCGCCGCTATCGCGAACTGTTCGACACGATCCAGGAAGGACTTTTCTTTTCGACCCCGGACGGCCGGTTCATCGAAGTCAACGACGCCCTTGTCCGCATGCTCGGTTATGAAAGCCGCGAGCAGTTGCTGCAGGTCGATATACCGAGAGCGCTCTATATGTCTCCCGGCCAGCGGGAGACCTTCCAGAGCGCCATTGAAGGCGAAGGTATGCTGCGGAATTACGAGGAGGCCTTGCTCAAGCGTGATGGATCCATCATCCATACGCTCCAGAACGCCTTTGCGGTGCGCGACTCTCAGGGCAAAATTATTCAGTACCGCGGTCTGATCCTCGATATCACCGAGCAGAAGAACTATCAGGCTGAACTCCAGCGACAGCGCGACTTCAACAACAAGATCCTGAACAATACGCAAAGCATGATCCTGGTGGCCGACACCGCCGGGCTGGTCAGCTATGCGAACAAGCGGTGTTACGAAGCAGGTGGCTATACACAGTCCGAACTTCTAGGCCGCCGTTTGTCCGAGTTGGTTGCGCCGGGCCGACGGGAACTGCTCCAGGAAGCGCTCGAAACCACCATCCGCGGCCTTCAGGTCGACAATCTCGAACTGCCCATTGTTCTCGGCCGTGGCCGCGTCGGTCAGTTCGCCGTGAACCTCAGTCCGATGCGCGACGAATCCGGGCAGGTCGCGTCGATCGTGGTCGTGATGACCGATATCACGGACGCTGCCATGCTCCAGGCGAAGTTAGTCCACACGGAAAAGATGGCCGCCGTCGGCCAACTCGTCTCGGGCGTTGCACACGAGGTAAACAACCCGCTCACGGCGATCCTTGGATTCGCCGATCTGCTCATCGATCATCCGGACGTGCCGGAATTTGCCAAGTCCGATCTGCGGGTCATCCTGGAAGAAGCACAGCGCACTAAGCAGATTGTGCAAAACCTGCTTAGCTTTGCGCGCCAAATGCCGCCGCAGCGCAAGCCGGTGCAAATCAACGGCATCCTTCGCCAGACTCTCGCCCTGCGTGCCTACGACTTCGCCAATCACGGTGTGAAAATCGTGGAGCGTTTCAGCCCGAAAGTGCGCGAGGTCGTCGGCGATTCTCACCAATTACAGCAGGTGTTCCTGAATATTCTCAACAATGCCTACGACGCTGTCCGCGAGGCTGATCATCCCGGCCAGATCGTCATAGAGACCAGCGAGCACGACGGGATGGCGGAAGTGGTCTTCCGCGATAACGGCCCCGGTATTCTCTACCCCGAGCGTATCTTCGATCCATTCTTCACTACCAAGGAAGTCGGGAAGGGAACGGGCCTCGGGCTGAGCATCTGCTACGGCATCATCCGTGAGCATCAAGGCGAGATCACGTGCCGCAATAACCCGGACGAGCCAGGTGCCATGTTTGTGGTCCGGTTGCCGCTCGCCGCGGATGAAGCCATCGCTGCGTATGCGGCGGGAGCAAACGCATGAACCCTGCAACGGCGCCGCAAAAACTGCCTGTCCTGCTGATCGAGGACGAAGCGGCTGTCATGTCGTTTGTGAAAGCGGCATTGGAGCGTGCTGGCTACAGCATTGTCACCGCAGCTTCCGGCGTCGAGGCACTCCCACTACTCGAGGACGGAGACTTTCTCGGGGTGGTTAGTGACATGCGTACACCGGGCGGCGTGGACGGAGCGGATGTCCATGCTTGGCTTGCAAGCAACCGGCCCAACCTGGTGTCGAAGCTCATCTTTATTACTGGGGACATCGTCAACGAGGAAACGGCGCAAACGCTGGCAAAGACCGGCGCACCCTGCGTGGAGAAGCCGTTCCGTATTCAACAACTCTTGGAAGTCGTAAAAAAGGTAATGGGGAGTCCGCGATGACGGACGATTTTAGAGTACGTTTTCTTATCGTCGACGACGAGCAAAGTATCCGTCGTCTCTGCATGACAATTGGGGCTTCGCTCGGTTTTGACGTTGCCGAGGCCGAAAGCGCCGAAGCTGCACTGGCGTATCTTGAAACCGATTCTCCCGACGTCGTTCTTGTGGACCGCATGCTCCCGGCGATGTCCGGTGACGAGTTCCTAAAGCAGGCCAAACAGATGTTGCCCCGCACCGAATTCGCCATGATCACCGGTCATGGTTCGATCGAGTCGGCTGTCGAAGCCATGCGCCTTGGTGCCTACGACTACATCACGAAGCCGTTCGGTGCCGGACAACTCAAGCTCCTGCTTCAACGCATGAAGGAGAAAGTTCGCCTCGTTGCCGAGAACGAATACCTGAAACAGGTCGTCTCAAACGAGATGGAACTGAACGTTATTGACGGTTCCTCGGCGAAGATTCAGGACATCCTGCGAATGATCTCGCGCCTGAAGGACACCCGCACGCCTGTGCTGATCATGGGTGAGAGCGGAACCGGCAAAGAGTTGGTTGCGCGCGCCATTCACTTCCGCGGATCGTTGGCGAAGCGCCCCTTTGTCGCCGTCGATTGCGGATCCCTCGTTCCGACGTTGATCGAGAGTGAACTGTTCGGATACGAGAAGGGTGCCTTCACGGGAGCACTGAAAACGAAGCAGGGACTTTTCGCATCCGCGAACGGTGGGACGATTTTCCTCGACGAAATTGGCGAGCTACCGCTTGAAATGCAGGCCAAGCTCCTGCGCGTATTACAGGAAAAAGAAATCCGCCCAGTCGGTTCGAACGACAAAATCAAGATCGACGTGCGGATCGTCGCAGCGACCAACCGGGACCTGGAAGCTGCGTACAAAGCTGGCACGTTCAGGAAAGACCTCTACTTCAGACTCAATGTCGTCACCATCCAGATCCCGGCCCTTCGAGAGCGTAAGTCCGATATTCCCGCACTTGTGCAATCTTTCCTTACTCGTTATGCTCCGGACGAAAAAATTCAGCTCACGGCCGGTGTAATGAACTGCCTGCTGCAATATGATTGGCCCGGCAACGTCCGCGAGCTTGAAAACTGCATCGAGCGAGCGATTGCCTTGGGCAATCACAAGCTCATCGATATTCCTGACCTGCCGCCCGCAATTGCTTCCGCGGCGCCGGCGGGTATTGGTATTGCGCAGGTTGCTACGAGCAACACCGGCAACCTCGAAGACCTTGAGCGGGAAACCATTCGCCGAGTCTTCGAGCAGTGCAAGGGAGACAAGGTGCTGGCGGGGAAGACGCTTGGCATCAGCCGCGCTACGCTCTACCGCAAACTCAAGCGGTACAACATCGAGCCGGGTTCACCGCAAGCGATGGGCGTCGGCGCCAGCTAGCGAACAGATCTCTGGGCGACCGTTGCGTTCGTGATGGGCGCCCACTTTCTTATCGCGAGGGCGATCGGCAAGCCCACAAAGAACAGATGTCCGACCGGGCCTGAGATCAGTGATGCCCAGGTGAACCGCCCCTGTTGCGCCCGCGATAATGGAACCACCACGTAGTGCATAAACAGGAAGACGAACTCTCCGTAAAGCATTCCGAACAATACCGCGCGTTGTACGAGGAAAGTCAGCTTCCTGCTCGCAAGGTAGTAGACCGTCGCTGCCGTGAAGGCGATGGTGAAATGGAATCCCAGCCCAAGCAGCGCGGTGCTCCATCCACCGTCGAAGGCGGCACGTCCAAGTGCGCCGCTGGCGACGGATTGCAGGATTCGGATGGGCTTCACGCCGCGGATACCCCAGGCGACCATCGCTGAACTGATATCGAGGATCCCGCACCAAAAGCCGCCCCAGAAGATTGCCTTCAATGGACTTGCCATTCCACCCCTCCGCTGGTCGGAGAGTGTAACGTACTTGGGCTTCGGCGAGGAGGCGAACTGTTACGGAGCTACAGCCGAGTGCCTTGAAATGGGCGAAACCCAAATTGGGCCTCCGCCAAATTGCCTGGCGCGAATGTGCTGGCTTTTGCCCCCTCGTGGCGAGATCATTTCTGCACATCCGAGAAGGAGTACAGTATGTCTTCACGTTACTCCGCACTGTTTTCCTGCCTCCTGTTTGCAATCAGCGCTTTCTCTGCCGACCAAGTCACGCTCACGAACGGTGACCGATTCACGGGCGATATCCTGAAGTCAGACGGCAAGACCCTGACGTTAAAGACCGAGTTGGCCGGGACCATTGAGATCCAATGGTCTGGCGTCAAGGAACTCGCGTCGGACCACACGCTGACGGTGACATCTGGAGCCGAACATCCGTACTCCGGAATCGTGGCCGCGAGGGACGGCGTCGTGACGATTACCGCAGGACCTGGAGACGTCAGGACGGTGCCGCAAGCGGAGGTGAAGGCCCTGCGAACACCCACCGAACAACTGGCGTATGAGAAGTCGCTGAATCCTCCTTTGTATCGAGGGTGGAATGGCGGCATCAATGTGGGATTCGCGCTGACAGGCGGGAACAGCAAGACGACAAACCTGGGCGTGGCATTCACGGCTGCGCGTCCGACGCTCACCGACAAATGGAACCTGTATGCGAATTCCGTGTACGCGACGAACAACGCTCCTGGTGTAACTGCGACCACGACGGCGAACAACATCACGGCTGGAGCGCGTTATGACCGCAACATCACCAAGAGACTATTCGGCTTTGTGAACACCGACTTCCAAACGAATGAGTTGCAGGAATTGGACCTGCGATCACTGTTCGGCGGAGGTCTCGGCTTCCATGCCATCAAAGGCGAGCGCACGACGCTGGACTTGCTGGGCGGCGCGAACTATACGCACGAGACGTACTGGACCTTGTCGCGGAGCATCGGCGCTATGACGATCGGCGACGAGTTCATGCACAAGATCGGAGCCGGAACCACGCTGGTGCAGAAGCTCTTTTTCTATCCGGACATGAGCAACTTCGGCGAGCACCACACAACGTTCGACTTATCGACGGTGACCAAGCTGAGCAAGTGGCTTGGCTGGCAGAATTCATTCAGCGATATCTATGTGTCGAATCCGCCGGCTGGGGCGAGGAAGAACGACATCATCTTCACGACAGGTTTAAATATCGCGTTCACGCATTAGCCGAAGTTTTTAGTTCTTAGTCGTTAGTATTTGGCGGTGGAGTTTGTGGTACTCCATCTATACCAACGAAACCACAAGATGTTGTATCTCGCCAAATTTAACTCCAGGGTACCCCCTACCCCCTCCAGGTTAGAAAACAAAGCACTTGCACGACGGACTATGAAAACAAAGGACTTATAAGTTGATGATTCTAAAGCTAGTTACAGTTTGGATTTGATTCTAAAGGACTTACGAGTTGCACAATCGGTTGTATCTGGTGATGCCAGAGATTCTTCGGCTGCGCCTCAGAATGACAACCCCGCTCCCCCTCAGAATGACAAAAACTCAAAAGACCATCTACAAATTCAGAATAACAACTTGGGTGGGGGCATCATGCCACGGTTTTGAAATTTATTTTGTGAGTGGAATCAAGAGTTTGCGGGTAACGAGGGCTTTAGACCCCCTTGACAACAAATTTCCCGAAACGGGCTGCGGAGGGTTTGGCCGCGAGAGATCGCGGCCTTTTGTTTTGTTGAGCTGAGAATTGAAATCGAGGTTCCCGATTCAGGAATCCATCAATCTCTGATTTGGTTTACCAACCTCTGGCGTTATAATTCGCAGCGCAAATCAGAGACATACCTGAAGTTAACGCGAGTAAAGGGAGAGGAATCTGTGTCGAAAAGAGTCATTGCATGTTGCTTGTTAATCGCTCTGAGTTCCGAGATGGCGTTTGCTGGCCTTGGAAGCAAAAAGGTGATGTATGTGGGCGGCACTGCGACCGCAATTTCCGAACGGACGGAGGGAACAACGACGACGAAAGACGAGAAGGAATATGTGTTCACGTATCCCGGAGGAAAACTGTCGATTCCGTACGATCAAGTGGACAGCCTGGAGTACGGACAAAAAGCTGGACGTCGAGTCGGGCTCGCAGTTGCGATCACTCCTTTTGCGTTGTTCTCAAAGAAGCGGAAGCACTTCCTGACAATCAGTTGGAAGGATGAAGACGACAAACAGCAGGCGGTCGTATTGGAGCTTGGTAAGGACATCGTTCGTACTGAACTCGCGACGCTAGAAGCACGAACCGGGCGCAAGATCGAGTACCAGGACGATGAGGCCAGGCACGCCGGGAAGGGGAACTAACTGTGATCGGTAGCATTGTGTTGTTCGCATTGCTTCTGCAGGAGCCTGCACCTGCTCCTCAGTCGCCGCCGACGCCTGTGCCGGAACAAACGGAAGCGCCCGCTGCAAAGAAGGAGGCTCCACCGCAGCTGGACAAGCGGCAGGAGTTGTTGAAAGTTCGTCGGATCTTCGTCGAGAGCTTTGGGACGAGTGATGCTGCGCAGCAACTGCAGGCAATGATTGTGACGAGCCTGACGGAATCGAATCGGTTCACCGTGACGGAGAACAAGGAAAAAGCCGATGCGATTCTGAAGGGTTTTGCAGGCGAGAAGACATATCAAGAGACACATGCATACGGAAGCGGGACCGCAGTGTCCACCGCAGCGGGCGCGCATTCGTCGTCGATCAGCGGCAGTGGTTATTCAACTCCGAGCGGAGGGAGCGCTCATGTGTCTGGCTCGTCGAGCGGTGGCTTCCATGCAGCTGGTGGGGCAATAGAAGATTCCTCGGTGAATACGGAAACAATCGACAACGCAAAAGCGTCAGTTCGGCTCGTGAATCAGGAGGGCGATGTGATTTGGACTTCGACCCAGGAGAGCAAGGGCGCGAAGTTCAAAGGTGCGAGTGCGGACGTAGCGGACAAGATCGTGAAACAACTGCTTCGTGACGTGACCCGTGCGGAGAAGCCGCCGGCTAACACTGGAGAAGCGAAGTAACGGACTAAGGCACTTGATGTGAGCAGTAATGGAATCCCAGGTTAGCGCGGAAAAGCGCCGCGCGAACCTGGGGCACGAGGCAATCACTTGGGCACACTGCACAAAGGAGACACGTCACGAATGAACGCGACAGGAGGCAACACAAAGCTCTACGACACTCTTTGTAAGGTACTTGACGTTTTGAGAGCCGAAGCCCCCGCAAGTCAATCAATTTACCATCCAACATCCGGCAATAACGATGCACTAATTCAGGCACGTTCCCGGGCGTTGCTCCACTTGTTTCTTAAAGCTCGTTTTGGTCTCATCTCCTTTTCAGAGCGCGAGCGACTCGTGACAGATGGTCCCCAAGATGGCGGCATAGATGCGTACTACATAGACCAGAAAACAAAACAGATATTCGTCTTGCAGTCCAAATTCCGCGCTTCTGCAGGAAACTTCGTCTCAACTAACATGACCGCGACCGATCTACTTAAGATGGATGTAAGCAGAATATTGAAGGGGGAGAAACGCGACGAAAAAGGAATTGCCTACAACGACCGCATCGTGAAGGGATTTCAGCGGGCAATTCAGAGGCTCTCGGATGCAGCAAGCTATACAATTCGAGTGGTACTCCTTGGTAACACAGGAAATTTCACCAAGACTCAACTTGACAAGTTGATAGAGGGATATGCAGTAGACCAGTTTCCCCACGACCGTGCCTATCGAGACCTACTGTTCCCAATTATTAATGGTACGTACTTCACCGACCCTAATCTCACGATTGAAATCAATCTTGCAAATCTTAAAGGAGATACGCACCTCGACTACGACGTCAGGATTGGGCATTTGAAATCGAACGTGAAGCTTCTGTTTGTTCCCACTAGAGAAATCGGCAGAATTATGCAGAAGTACAAGAATTCCATTCTAACGTTCAATCCGCGAAGCTTTCTCGAGTTGAAGAACAATGCTGTCAACCAAGACATCGAGGCCTCGATCAGAAATGTAAATAGTAATGAATTTGCACTATTTAATAATGGTATAACGATTATTTCCGATGGTACCTCTATTAGCTCCGACACTGCCAAACAAGGGACTGCTCAAGTCGTTCTTCGGAATCCGCAGCTTGTCAATGGAGGTCAGACCGCTTACACGCTAAGCAGAATTTATGAGCAGTGCAGTTCAAAAGGTGATTACAAGGTTTTCACGGGTAAGGAGGTCCTTGTAAAAATCATCACGTTTGTGGGCCCGCGTAAGAAAGCAACAGAGCATTCTCATCTCAAATTAGTCGCGGATATCTCGAAAGCCAGCAATTGGCAAACACGAGTCGAAGAGTCGGACAGACGCTCCAACGATCCAATTCAACTGAGTTTACAAAAGGAATTATTCGGCAAGTACGGGTTGTTTTATGAACGCAAACGCGGAGAGTTCGCAGATGGGCTTCACTACGCCTACTTGTCGCATCGGCTCGTTTTAAACCGCGAAAAACTCGTGCGGGTGAGCCTAGCCTGCGGGTACCGTGCGAATCAAGCTCGCTCAAGTATAAAGAAATTTTTCAAAGAGGGTGTCTTGTCGAGCGTTCTCAATGTTACTGACGCCGGCAAGTACGCCTTTGGATACGAAGTTCTCGAATTGCTCGAACACAAGAGAAAAACAAAACCATCTGTGAAAGGCGATCGGTACCACACTAAAGATTTCGGACAAGCACTTCGATACGGACAGTATGCTGTTGTGGCAGTCTGCGCTAATGTAGGAATGACAAAGAAGATGAAGGAACTTGATGCTGTAAACAAAGTCCTTTCGCAGTGGCTAAAGTTCGAAAAATGGGCAAAGAAACAGGCAAATAACTCGAGCTACAGGATCGGGAGATCATTTGATTACGTCAACTACTACAAGGGATCAACAGTAAACGCTGACTTGGAAAGGTATCCCTTTGTCGTCTAATGATCAGTTAGTCTCTCGGCGCGGCTGAAGCCGCGCCCCTTCAAAACATCTTGTGTGATCTTGCGATCTTTTCCGGGATTTGAAATCCCGGACTACCGGTTTACCGCTCCCGGGGGGCGGGATTTGAAATCCCGGGCTACCCCGCCTGAGCGAACCATGGGCCTCATCGGGCTTATTGCAGGTTCATTAAGACTACGTCCGACTGGGATTGCAGGCGCTCCACGACGATCTGCGTGCCGTCTGCCGAGACGTCGAAGTCATGGATATCGAACTTCGGATCGAAGTTGGTCAATTGCCGCTCAGTTCCTTTTTCGAGATCGAGCAACCAGAGGCTCTTATGCGAGATGTCGCCGCGGAGGAAGAGGAGCTTTCGTCCGCGCGGCAGGAACACGAGTCTTCGAGCGCCGCGAGTGAGTTTCAGCGTGGGAGAAGCCATTGCAGAACCGCTCGAGGAAATGGCTTTGACTTCGAACGTAGTGCCGATATCGGGCCCGGAGTATAGAAGATAGCTCCCATCGGGTGACCATACGGGATCGAGCGAATACTCACGAACCAGGACTTGAGGCGAGCTTCCGTCGATGGGAATCCGGAATATGTGCGGTGTGCCCTGATCGTTGACGGCGGAGACGATCGACTGTCCATCGGGGGCCCAGGCCAACTCACCCTGGAGATTGAGTGAAGAGGTTACGACGCGAGCGTTGGTGCCGTCGTTTTGGATGACCTGCAATGACGGTTGCCCTTTTTGCATGATCGAAAACGCGATCCACTGTCCATCACGCGACAGCGCGGGGCCTCCGATGATTTCTCCCTGTCCGCTCCAGATCTCCGCAGCATTGTTGTTCGCAAGTTTCCAGATGCTGGTGCGGTCGGCATTGCTTGAGACATACAGGAGAAATCCGGCGCCGAGACGGGGGGAGAATCCGGAAGTCGTTGTGAGGGATATCGGAGAAGCGGCAGCGTTTGGTGTCGAGGATTCATCAAGCTGCAGGCGCCAGAGGCTTCGTTTGGGATTGGCGATGGTAGCGACGAGTCGCCGGCCATCGGCACTGGCCGACAGCGAAGTGTACCGTTCGGGACCGAAGGTCAGGCGGTGGGGATTGCCGCGATTGAGGTCGAGTGCGTAGATCCAAGGTCCAGAAGCATCGGGATTGGTGGCGAGATAAGCAAGGGTCTTTCGCCCGAGCAGCACCGGGAAGGTGATCGCCGCATTCTGCGAAGTGATGCGTTCTGGAGTCCCGCCATTGGAATGAATCCGCCAGATATCCAGCTTGTCGGGGAGCGCACCGTGAACGAAGTAGACGAACTTGTTGTCCGGCGAGAAGAAGGGGAAGTGCGAGTGTAAGCCCTGGGGCGCGGTGAAGATCGGTTTATCGGCGGTGTGACGAGCGCCCTCGGAGACGAACGTCGGGTCGCCGGGACCGGGGGTGTGATAGACAAGGAGCGAGCCGTCGCCGGACCAGTCAAATTCGGCGGCACCTTCAAGATAGGGCCGGGGCTCTCCGCCGAGAGTGGGAACGGCCCAGATACTGATGTCGCTGGAACTGTCGGACTTACGGGACCAGAAGGTGACGAGGGAGCTGTCGGGGGAAAATCCCAAAGTGCGAATCGATGGGTTGACCAGTTCGGGTACGCGGCCGCGAGTGAGATTGTGGAACTGGCCGGAACCAAGCTGCGTGACCCAGACGTCCATTTGGCCGTCACGGTCGGAGAGAAAGGCGACAAACTGTCCGTCGCGCGAGATGGCGGCGGCCTGGGCGACACCGTCGAAATCGGTAAGGACCTGAAAACGGGCGTTGGCGATGGGGTTGCGCCAGAAGACCTCACGTTCCTGGAACCAGACAGCAAGGCCAGCTACGACAACCAACAGAGCTACGGCGAGAATCGGCCGGAGTGGTTTGGCTTTGGGCGGCGCGGCCAGAATGGGATCTCCGGATTCGGGGAGCGAGACGCGGAGTTTACGACTTTGCCACCAGGAGTCGAGTTCGGAGCGGAAGGCGAAGACCGAGCCCATGCGATCGTGCTGATGGCGGTGAACGGGCATGCCTTCGCGCTTCTCCCAACGCTGGACGGTGGTGACGTCACGGTTGAGGTAAGCGGCGATTTCTTTCCAGGACTCCAGACGGTCTGACTTGCTGTCCGGCTGGGGCGCGCGTACGGACGCTTCGGCCAACTGTCCTCCTCAAAGTCCCCCACGAACCGAGGAGGAGAGATTGTACGTCGGAGAGAGGGTGCTGCGAAACACGGTATTTCGCGGCAAGGGGGTAAATCCGTGCTTTGCGGCTTGAAGGGCACGGCGGAAGAGGGGCATTGTCAGCCATGCGTCTGTGGGGCGCGATACAAGGAGATGGCAATGCGAAGAAAAATGTTCTGGTTGATGCTGCTGGCTGGTGCGGTTGCGCTGGCAGGAATTTATGGTGTCCAGACGGTGCGGGCGAATGACGCGAGCGGAGGGTTCAAGGGATCGACCCTATTTACAGCAACTTGGGATGAATTTGACGTCTTCAACAAGCAACTGGTGCCGGCGTCGGACACCGACGGCGCAGCAAGCGTCTGGTTATCGCAACAGAAAACTAAGGGCAAGTCGGACGTATATGTCCAAACTAACTCGTGGCCGGCGGGGGCGAGCACGGGGTGGCATACCCACCCGGGGCACAGCTTGATCTATGTCACGTCGGGGACCCTGACGGTGTACGACTCGCTGAACTGCGAGCAGCACGTCTATACGGCCGGGCAGACGTTCGTGGACCATGGTGGCGACCATGTTCACGTGATCCGAAACGAGAGCGGCACGGAGGCGGCGACGGGATACGCAATCCAGATTATTCCGCATGGCGCGCAGCGCAGAATTAACGCCGACCCTCCGGAGGCGTGCAGCACGATCCAGTAGCAGAACCGCCCAAAGAAGAAGGCCGCGATTGCTCGCGGCCTTTTGGAGTTTGGTGGAACGATTTGTTAGTCGCCCGGGACGCCGGCTACTTCGTCTTCGTGCACGGTAGTGGGCTTGTGGCCGTTGCCATTCCCGTTACCGTTGCCGTTGGACGGTGCGCCGAGTGAAGTCAGCGGAATGAAGCCTTCGGGCTGCTTTTCGCCGAGGACAACTTCCTTATAGAGCTTCATCATCTCGCGGTTGCGTGCCTCTTCCTTCGGATCGATAACCTTGAGCTGAGCGGCATCACGCTTGCGGAGTTTTTCCTCGCGAGCGTTCTTGGCGATGCCGAGGTTATCGAGATCGGTCTGCTCGGTTTCGGTGACGAGTTCGTCCTTGAGTTCGAGCAGTTCGAGATGGCGTTCGTTGCCGCCCGCCATGGCGACGCGCTTGCCGCCGGCGAAGATTTCGTGGCGTCCGTGCTCTTCGTACCACTTGGTGAGCGTGGCCGTCATGTGCATCTTCTCGACGATGTTGCGCCAGCCGATACCGGTGTTGTAGGCGCAGAAGCTGATTTCACCTTCGACGGTCGCGTACGGAATGATGCACTGCTCGGTACGGCGGAAGTCGTAGTTGAACAGATCCTGGAACCACATGCCGGCGATCATGAGGACGTTCCAGCGGTCCTTGCGGCGCTTCTCGATGTCTTCGAGGGTACGGTCGCCGCTGACCTTGCCGTAGGCGCCGGACTGAGCCTTCTTGGTGACGCCGAAGGTTTTGTCCATCTTCTTAAGGAATTCGAAGATGGTGAAGTGACGCGGCGTCTCGAAGGCGTTGTAGTTGCGCATGAGTGACAGCGCCATGCCGAGCGCCGACCAGTTCTTGGTCCAGCCTGCGTCGTTGATGAAAGCGGTGTCCTTGGCGAGCTGAACGGCGTCGAGGAACGCGGTGATGGCTTTGGCTTCCTTGGTTTCCTTGTCGACCATGACGGCCATACCGGTGCCGCAGTTCGGGTGGCATCCGCAGGAGAGCTGGCCCCAATCCTTCTGCGGTCCGTGAACGACGTCGGACCAATCGGAGAAGGTGGACATGAACGAGATGGGGAACCAGTCACGGGCGGGCTCGCCGATGCCGACCTGGTTCTTCACGTCGTGCGCCAGGTGCGACAGGGTGTAGCGCTGCGCTGCGCGACGCTCGTCGGTGACTTCCTCGTCACGGCCGGTGAACGAAACCGGCTGGAAGGAGAGGAAGGGAATAACCTTCGGGTTGTCGAGCGCGAACTTGACGATCTTGCCGACCTGCTCGTTGTTGATGCCGTTGACGATGGTGATGACGGGGATGATGTCCACGCCAGCCTTGTAAAGGTTCTCGATGGCGCGGAGCTTTACGTCGAACAGGTTGCCGACCTTACGGTGCGCGTTGGCGGCGTTGCCGATACCGTCGAACTGAAGATAGACGTAACGGAGTCCGGCTTCGGCGGCCTGCTGGGCGAACTCGACGCTCTTTGCGAACTCGATGCCGTTGGTCGCGGCCTGGACGGAGGTGTATCCGACCTTGCGGGCGTAACGGACGGCGTCGAGGAAGTAAGGCGAGAGCGTGGGCTCACCACCGGAGAACTGCACCGACATCTGGCGCTTCGGCTTAATGGTGATGGCGTTGTCGAGAAGCTGCTTGATTTCGGACCAGGAGAGTTCGTGAACGAAGCCGACCTGGTTGGCGTCCATGAAGCAGGGGTCGCACATCATGTTGCAGCGGTTGGTGAGGTCGATCGTAAGGACCGAACCGCGACCGTGCTTCACGGTGCTGGTGCCGTGGTTGTGGAGCTTCTCGTCGTTGTGGGCGCGGATGTCGCGTCCGGGGAAGACCTCTTCAAGGTGCTTGGTGAAGGCGGGGTCGATGGACATGATGTCCTCGAACTGTCCGTGCTCGGGGCACTCCTTCACCATCATGATCTTGCCGTCGCGCTCGATGATGGTGGCCTTGATTTCGCCGACCTTCTCGTTGCGGAGGACTTCCTGAGGGATCTTGCCGTCGAGAATCTGCTTGCGGACTGCGGGCACGCACTTGGGGCAGAGAGAGTCGGTGGTGCGCGGCCAGCCTAGCGGCGGCTTGGTCTTCTCATACGACTTGAGCAGCGGCTTGTCGGACCATGCTGGTGTGAAGGAGGGATTGGTTTTGCGGCGAGTGATGGCCGCGTATCCTACCCAACCTACCTTGGCAACCTGGGTCAGCGCCCACTCTACGTATTTAACCGGTTTGTGCATTCGTCAGATTCTCCCAATAAAGCTGCAAAACTTGTGGCGTGCCCGCGAAGAGGCACGGATAAGTAGCTGTACTTCCTAGAACTTAGTTCCCCACATTTCACATGCTACGGTGATGTCCGTCTCACCCCAACTGTGATTTTGTAAAACGGCGGAATTGGCGGTTCAGTGGTAAGGCTGTGCATTGAACGGTACAGGCTAAATGCTTGAAAATCAAGAGAAAGAGGCATTTTGCGGGTGGCGCCGGAGGGTGTGGAATTCCGAGGGCGAAGGGAGAAGAGCGGCTGTTAGAATCTGGGTTTGTCATTCATCCAAGGGCCCAGAAAGATGGAACACAGCCGTTCGAACCTGCAGAAGATATTTGGGGATGCGTTGAAGAATGCCCCCGCTGACCAGGCTCCCATGCTGGCATGGCCGATGGTGTGCGGCGCCAGCGTAGCCAAAAAGACGCGAGCACTGGACTTCGCACGAGGCGTGTTGCGAGTGCAGGTGCCAGATAAGGCGTGGAGGACGGAGTTGGAAGCCTTGTCGGGAGACTACGTGCGTGCGATCAACGATATGGTGGTGAAAAAGGTGTCGAAGATCGAGTTCGTGGTGCCGGTGGTCAGGAAGAGCGAGTTGGGAATAGCTTAGGAGAACGGTGTCCAAATGAAGGTCACAGAAAAAGACGTGGCGTATGTGGCGGAACTGGCGAACCTGGAACTGACGCCGGAAGAGCAACAGCGCATGTTGCGGGACATGAACGCCATCCTGGGGCATATCGATAAGCTGAATGAGTTGGATACGTCGGGCGTGGAGCCGATGGCGCAGGTTCATACGGACTCGCATGAAGCAATGCGCGATGACGTGGTGCGGCCGTCGTTGGACCGGGATGTGGTAATGAAGGGTGCGCCGAAAACGGATGGAAGCTTCTTTAAGGTGCCGAAGGTCATAGAAAAGTAGTTAGTCATTAGCAGTTAGTACTTGGTCGCAGAGCTCAATTCATTCCATGGATTTGAACGTTCTCACTGTCGAAGCTGTCCGTACCGCCGTTGTAGAGCGGGTGCTGAATCCTGTCGCACTGGTTGAAGAGCACTACAAGAAGATCGAAGCAGAAGACGCGAACATCGGCGCGTTTCTAACGCTGACCAAAGAGCGCGCGCTGGCGAAGGCGCATGAGGTACAGAAGGCGGCAGATAAGGGTGAAGCGCTTGGGCCGCTGGCGGGGGTGCCCATCGCGGTGAAGGACGCGATGGTGATGAAGGGAGTGAGGTCGACCGCCGGGTCGAAGATCCTCGACAACTTCGTATCCCCGTATGACTGCACAGCTGTGAAGCGGTTGGAAGATGCCGGCGCGATTGTGCTTGGTAAGACGAACTGCGATGAGTTCGCGATGGGTTCGTCGAATGAGAACTCGGGATACTGGCCGGTAAAGAATCCGCGAGACACTTCGCGAGTGCCGGGCGGGTCGTCGGGCGGGTCGGCTGCAGCGGTGGCTGCGGATTTTGCGGTTGCGGCGCTCGGTTCCGATACCGGTGGTTCCATCCGCCAGCCCGCGGCGTATTGCGGAGTGGTGGGATTGCTTCCGACGTACGGGCGCGTATCGCGCTACGGGCTGATTGCGTTTGCGTCGTCGCTGGACCACATCGGTCCGATCACAAAGACCGTGAAAGACGCTGCCATCCTTCTCCACCACATAGCCGGACGCGACGAGATGGATTCGACATCAGCGGCGGTTCCGGTGCCAAACTACGAAGAAGAGATCGGCAAATCGGTGCGCGGGTTGAGAGTTGGCATTCCGAAAGAATACTTCGGAGAAGGGCTCGATCCGGAGGTGCGCGCGGCGGTTGAGGCAGCGATCCAGAGGCTCGCGAAGGATTGCGAATGCGAGATCGTGGAGATTTCGCTCCCACATACGGAGTATGCGATCCCTTGCTACTACATCATTGCCCCGGCAGAGGCATCGGCGAACCTGGCGCGGTTCGATGGCGTGCGCTACGGCTATCGCGCTTCCAATGTGAAAACCCTGTCGGAGATGTACCGGCGTACACGTGACGAGGGATTCGGCGCGGAGGTGAAGCGTCGCATCATGCTCGGCACGTACGCGCTGAGCGCGGGATACTACGACGCCTATTATCGAAAGGCGCAGCAGGTGCGCACGTTGCTAACACGCGATTTCGAACAGGCGTTTGGGAAAGTGGACGCCATCGTTTGTCCTACCACGCCGACGACGGCGTTCAAACTGGGCGAGAAGACCGACGATCCCGTGGGGATGTACCTGAACGACATCTACACGGTTACGGCGGACCTGGTTGGCGTGCCGGGGATCTCGGTGCCGTGCGGGAATTCGAAGGAAGGTCTGCCGATTGGGTTGCAGATCCTGGGCAAGCACTTCGATGAATCGACAGTGCTACGACTTGCGCACGCTTACGAGCACTCACGCGCGGCAGTCTAGTTGCAGGTACATCCAGCATGAAGGTGGTGAACGTACACGAGCGGTTCATTCCGCACTCGGCGTACGACGTTGGGCAACTGCTGCGCACGCTGGCGAGCGACGACGATCGTATCTGGCCGAACGGCGACTGGCCGGCTATGCAGTTCGATCGTCCATTGCAGGTTGGCGCCACCGGCGGACACGGGCCCATCGGGTACTTCGTTGAGGAATATGTACCGGGGGACCGCATCGTATTTCACTTCCTGCGGCCTAAAGGATTCAACGGCACACACGGCTTTTATGTGATCCCGAAGGATGAGGGATGCATACTTCGACACGAGATGCGAATGCGTGCCAGCTTCACCTCGACCTTCCAATGGATCTTCGTTTTTCGGCCGCTGCACGATGCGCTGCTGGAGGATGCACTGTACAAGGCGGCGGGGAACTTCGGGAATCCGGGGTCAGCGCCGAGATGGTCCTGGTTTGTGAAGTTCCTGCGTAATCGGCTGCGCAAGAAGCGACAGCGCTCGTAAAGGGTCAGAGTTCCTCAAGGCGAGTAGTTTTTACCTAATCACTTGAATCCTTCTTACAGGTAAGTGGCTGAAACCGTGGGTACAATGCACGGCAGGAATCGTGCTGCACGGTATAGACAGGTATAGAGTTCCAGGTACCGCGCAATCAGGAGGTAACGTGAAACGAGTTTTCATTATTGCCGTGCTGGCGATATTCGCATTGAGCATGACCGCGTTCGCACAGGGTAAGGGCAAAGGAAACAGCAAGGGTCAAGGCCAGGGAAATCCGCACGCCCAGGCAGCACAAGGCCATGGAAACCAAGGCAAGGGTGCCGCAAAGTCGCATCGTGATGACGATGGATGGGAAGTGCGCAACGGCTTCCAGTACCGGAGCTATGAAGGCGATAGCCGTCCGCCCGGATGGAACAAAGGTAAGAAGGTAGGCTGGGGCAACTGCGACGTACCGCCGGGTCAGGCGAAGAAGGGCGGCTGCTACAGCTACCTGCACCAGGGACGCCGATACTACTGGTATCGCGACGATATAGGACGGATTATTGTTCGCCGTCCGGTGATCAGGGCCGGAGTTGAGATCGGGTTATAGATTGTAGGGTCTCGAGGAGTGGCTAGCGGAAGGGTACCCGCTAGCCATTTTTCATTTATCGCGGTTTTCCTGGAAACAGTAGTTCATCAATTCCTGTCCATACTTCGCGCGCGCGTCTGGCGGAACGTCTGATTCCTTCACTTCACGAAAATCAAACTTGATTTCGCCGTTGGTTTGCACGGTGCCGAGCAGATATCCGTAAACGTTCGTCTGTGCCATGTCCGCCTGTTTTGCGCCTTCGGGCAAACGATAGCGATAGGCACCGGCGGTGCCGACAATCCATCCGGGAAGCACGGTGTTCTTCGCGCGGTTCTCTTCGGTATTGAAGATGTTTGCCATCAGGTAATGCGAGTGGCTGGCGAGGAGATAGACGCGCTTGCCGGTCTTCTGACGAAACTCGATGAGTTGGTTGTAGACACGTCTTCCGCTATCTGTCTGCTGGGGAGTGTCGTTCATGCTGTGAGCGGAGGCGAGGCTATCCGGTAGAGCAGCGTGGGTGCCGAGGACGACGGTCTTTACGGCAGGGTTGGATTCAGCGCTCTTGAGGGTGCGGGTGAACCATGACATTTGCGCACGCTCGAACTGGTCGGAAGTGGCGTTATCGAGGTAGATGAAATCCACCCCGCCCTGAATCCAGTGATACCAGGTTTTTACCTTGTGGTCTCTGGGGTCATCGAGCAGGCGCTGGCGACGCAAGGTGGGCGAACTGAGCCAGTCAGCGAACTGCGCAATGAAGTCGGCGCGAGTGCGGCCCAGTCCCATCTCGTGGTTGCCAAGCCCGATGTAGAAGGGAATGTCGCCGAACGGATGAATCTGGTTGTTGATGAAATCCTGCCAGGCGGTGTTGGCGTATTCGTTGATGGAAAGGCGCTTCGTGCGGTCGGCGCGCATGGACATGTCCTGATCGAAGTCGGACATGGCGCGGAGATCGCCGAGATGCCAGTAGAATTCGGCGCTCTGTTTCTGGACGTCGGCGGCAATGAGTGGCATGACGACGGAGCCGCAGTTCCGGGAGTCGCCGGAGACGGCAAACTTGAGTTGAGCGACGGCGGGAAGGCTGAGGAGAAGTAAGGCGATGAGGGTGCGGATCATGATCACGAAAACGTTACCCTTTCCGTCATCGATTTGGCAAAAGGTAACATAAGGCAGAACCCGGTGAGGAAGGGACTGGTTGACCGACCGGAGCAGTGTTGGTGGCTTTGGTGTGCACCCTGAAGGTTCATTTAAGGCGCAGGTGAGGGCACCTGCGCCCACACGTTTATTGCTGAGTGTAGTAGCTCTCGCCGGCGCAGGCGCGGCACAGAGTTTTTCCGTCGCGGATGACGTGGCGGTTGAAGTTGATACCTTCGCCGCACTGGCTGCACACGATGCGTTCGCCTTTGAATCCGGGCATATCTTCGGGACCGAGAGTGACTGAGACCCAATAAAAATCAAAGAGGTCGGAGTCGGGCATTTCGCGGTAGGCGAGCATCTGTTGCTGGTTCTTGCTTTCGATCTCGGGGTGAAGTTCGCGGGCGAGTTGCTTGGATGATTCGCGGGCGGCGACTCGCACGGCGCGGCCGGTTTCGAGGTCGACGAAGGTGGCGGCCATCTTGCCCCAGTCGCGAAACTTCAGGGCGCGCTTGCCGAGGCGGCATCCGGTGACGACGCCGATGGCGTCAGTGGCGCAGCGGTCGATTTCGACAAAGGTGACGAGGCGCTTGCGGTGTTTGCCGCGGGGATCGTCGAGGCCGAGATGGGCGAGTCCGGCGAGAGCCATGCGTACGCCGAGGACTTGTCCGGCGCAGAGGTGGCCATGGGCGATTTCGGCTTCGCGGAGGAGTTCATCGAGCGAGTGCACAAACCTATGTTAGTGCAGAACGAGATACGAATCCCTATTGCTCTTCTTCTCCTCCGACTGGCATGGCGTCGGCGGCGTGGCCGAAGACTTGGAAGGTTTGTTTTTGTCCGCCGAGTGGCTGGAATGTAACGCGGATGGGATTGCGCTCCCACTGCGGCGTTTCGCATTCGGATTCCGGCATCTCGCCATTCTTGGCTTCGCCGAGGCGTTGTTTGAGGACGGGCTTTTTGCGTCCGATCTGGAAGACGACGGCGGAGACTCGGGTGGCGTCGTCGCTGAGTCCGCAGTAAGCGACGTAGTCACGGAACCAACTGGCACCGGAGTAGAAGGGATCGAACTCGGGCAGGTTGAGTTGCGTGATGCGCATGGTGGAGCGGTCGACGAGGAGCCATCCGCCGCGCTGCCACTTCCAACGATGTTGCTTGGCTTTGGGGTCCTCGGGGAGCCAGTCGTTGAGGCGATAGGCTTTGCGGACGACGAAAAAACGGTCGGTGACTTCGTGGATGTCGCCGGTGGTGAATTCCTTGATCTTGCCGTCCACGAGGAGAGTGCGGATTTTGATCTCGATGGAGTTGTTTTCGCTAGGGCCGAGGTAGAACGGGACTTTTTGCCAGGGGCCGAAATTGAGGAGTTTCGGCTTGGCGGCCGCGAACGCAGGGGTCATGAAGGCGATAATGATGGCGCAGATGAGCAGAGGCCGTGGTAAACACTTCATTCTTCAAGGCTACGATGGGTGAAACAAAGCCGCAACTCCTGTGGATATCGTATGCAACCATTTTGGAGAGGCGAGATTCCCACTCTGGAATGGGTGCAATTGCGCTTCCACGGCGAAAGACTGCCTGCATACTTGTGGTCGACGATAACCACGATAATGCAGTGCTGATGCGCGAACTTCTGCATACGGACGGCTACCAGGTGCAGATCGCGGGAAATGCCGTCGAGGCAGAGGCGGCGATCCGCAGAGCGATGCCGGACCTAATCCTGCTGGACGTGGTGATGCCGGGGAAATCGGGCATTGAGCTGTGCCGTGAACTGAAGAACAACCCAGAAACGCGATTGATCCCGGTGGTGATGATCACCGGCCTGACGGAACGGGACGACAAGATTCGAGCCATCGAAGCCGGGGCCGACGATTTCCTGAACAAGCCTATTTTTCCGGAAGAGTTATTTGCGCGGGCGAAGTCGCTGCTGAAACTGAAAGAGTTTACGGACGAGCTGGAGAGCGCCGAAGACGTGCTGTGCACGCTGGGATTGAGCGTGGAATCGCGCGATCCCTATACGGCCGGCCACTGCGAAAGGCTGGCGGACTACGCGGAGCAGCTAGGACGGCATCTGGGGCTGGATGAGGATTTCATCGTTGCGCTTCGGCGGGGCGGGTATCTGCACGATATCGGGAAGATCACCGTTCCGGATGAGATTCTGAAGAAAGGTTCGAACCTGACACCCTCGGAGTGGCAGGTCATGCGACAGCATCCGGCGACCGGGGAGAACATCTGCAGGCCGCTAAAATCGTTGAAGAATGTATTGCCGATTATCCGGCATCATCACGAGCACTGGGACGGGAGCGGATATCCCGACGGGCTGCGGGGTGAGCACATTCCGCTGCTGGCAAGAATTTTGCAGACGGTGGATATCTACGATGCGCTGCGGACGGCGCGTCCGTATAAGCCAGCGCTGAGCCACGAGGAGGCGGGGCGGCTGATGCGGAGTGAGGCCGAAGCGGGACTTTGGGATCCGAAACTAGTGGGCGAATTCTTCGATTTGCTGCGGGTGCAGCGCGCTGCCTAACTGGCGAGCGCGCGTTCGGCGCGTTCCTTGATTCCCAGCATCATCTTTCTTTCCATCACAAAATGAGCCGGGTCGAAGACCAGGAACTCAAAGACCATGTGCGGAAGGCTGGAGTAGTCTCCGGCACGGCTGCGGACAAGCAGACGGGTACGGCCCCCATGTAACGACCGCACGTGGAAAGACCAGCACCCATAGACGGCGGTTTCGCCCTCTTCGAGGCGGCCCATGTCTTGAGGCATGACAAGGGCGAGAGAGCGGTAGGGTTCGAGGGCGGCGACGACCATGCGGGCGCGTCCGCCGTAGCGTTGAGGGTTGGCGAGCCAAACGGTGTCGCCGACACGCCGCTCCTGGAATTCGGGGACGATCTCGTCGGCGTTGCGCATATCGGCCAGAAAGAGATTCTCGAGCCAGGAATAGCTGTAGAAGCCTGCGCGGTCCTGTCCGATCTGAACCAGCCAGGGCCATACCTTTTCGACCGGGGCATTAATGGTGACAGCCCGGGTAGCGCGGTAGCGGCAGTTGGGAGCCAGATCATCGCCGAGGAGGTGCATTTCGCTCTCGTCCTCGGTGGCGCCCCAGTTCAAAAGGGAGGGGCGAACGCGCATCGCGTAGGCGACACCTGCGGCCATTCCAAGGCCAAAAAGTGCGGACAGTTTGGAATCGAGATGCTTGTTCATATGGCCGACTCGAATGCTTCTTCAGAATAGCGCAGGTACGTAATTTCGGGCATATGTCTGCTGCTGAAAAAGTGGAAAAACTGGTCCGCAGGCAAAGAAACAACCTATTTGTGCCAACAAAGTACAATCCAAACAGCGTCTAAGCTGCTGAATGGACTCGATGACATACAGCATTGTTATACCGGCTTACAACGAAGGACAGCGGATTACTGCCACGCTGGACAAAATCCTTGCCTACCTTACCCAGCAACATTGGATGGCAGAAATCTTGGTGGTGAACGACGGTTCGAGAGACAACACGGCGGATATTATCCGTGACTATGCCAAAACCCATCCATCGATTCGCCTGATTGAGAACCCGGGAAACCGGGGAAAGGGCTATTCGGTCCGTAACGGCATGATGCATGCGCAAGGGGACGTGCTTTTGTTCTCGGACGCGGATCTGTCGTCGCCGATTTATGAAGCGCAGAAGCTCTTCCAAGCGATCGAGCAAGGGGCAGACGTTGCCATCGGGTCGCGTTGGCTGAACGCGCAGCTGCAGACGGAACGCCAACCGATTCATCGTCAATTGTTCGGGCGCATCTTCAACCTGCTGCTCAGAGTGATCCTGGGGCTGAAAGAGAAAGACACGCAGTGCGGTTTCAAGGCATTTACGCGGAAATCGGCACAGGAGATCTTTTCGCGTCAGAGGATTGAGCGCTGGGGATTCGATCCGGAATTGTTATTTCTGGCGCGAAAATTCGAGTTCCAGGTGCGTGAGGTTCCGGTAGAGTGGGCGCACGACGACCGTTCGAAAATTAATCCCGTAGTGGATGGGTTCAAGATGTTCCTGGAGATCCTGAAGATCCGTTGGGCGGATTTGACCGGAAAGTACAATCGCGGCGTGAACAGTTACGCCGCGACGAATACAACAGGAGTACAAAGGTAAGTTGTCAGGAAGCCGCTGCCCTTCGAACCGCAACCCGGGGTAGCGGCACGATGGGCACCGTAATTACGCCCTTCTCTCGATCGTTCACCACCGTAAATTCCGAGCAACATTCGCTACAGAGCCAGAAGAACTCAACGGCTCTGACGGGTTTCCGCTCTCCGACTGTTGGGGATCCGCTGATCGTTCTGGAATCAATCTCAAACAGCTTACCGTCCCGCAAGTACCGGAAGGGTTTGGAGCAGGCAGGATTGGCACATTTTGAAAGCATCTTGTAAGGCCTCCGCGCTGCAAATTTTTTTGGTTACTGGGGGAGGAAGAGGCACCACGGCCTGTTCCTGTCTTGCGGTCTTTCTAATCGTCTGATGCAGCAACCCTGCTTTGGGCTGCTGTGGAAAATTGAAACTGCCGGAGGTCCAAACTACCACGATAGTTAGTGGGTTTGGAGTCGGGTGGTAAGATTTCAGGCTAACAGTTTAGCGCAATTTCCGTGTTCGTTCGGTACTGTGGATTTTTATTTTGTCCTGGAGTTCCTGACCATGCGCATCAACAAACAACTTAAGATGGCCTCTTTTGCACTAGCATTGGTGCTTTTCACAATTGCTGCTCCGGTCCTGGCTGCGGCGGGTGATGAGCCTGACTTGGCGACGATCACCGCGATCCGGCAGGAAGGTTTCCGCCGGTCGCAAGTAATGGAGATCCTGAGCGACCTGACGGACATGATTGGGCCGCGACTGACCGGTTCTCCGTCGATGAAGAAGTCGAACGAATGGACACGCGACAAACTGACGTCCTTCGGATTGACGAATGCCCGACTGGAACCGTGGGGCACTTTTGATCGCGGATGGTCGAATGAATTCGTTTCGGTCCGCATGTTGGCACCAGATGTAGCGATGCTGCAGGCTTTTCCCAAAGCTTGGTCGCCGGGTACTGATGGCGTGGTGAAGGCGGGCGCGATCCTGATCAACGTGACCAAACCGGAAGACCTTGAGAAATACCGCGGCAAGGTCGCAGGAAAAATCGTGCTCGTGGGCGCAGCAAAGGATTTGAAGCCGCGGGAAGAGGTTGAATCAGAACGGTACGACGACAAAAAGCTGGCGGAAATCGTGAACTACACGGTAGGTAACCGCTACGAAGGTCAGCGTGCCACGATCCTGGCGCAGCGTGCACTGGCCAAGGCGGTAACGAAGTTCCTGGCGGAAGAAAAGGCGCTGGCAGCTATCGAACCAAGCCGAGGTGAGGGCGGGATGATGTTCGTGCAGGGCACGTCAGCCTATAAGAAAGATGAATCGCCCGGAATTCCCAGCCTGGTGATGTCTCCAGAACACTACGGTCGCCTGGCTCGACTGCTTGGGCGAGAGACCCCGGTGGAATTGGAACTGGATGTTCGTAACAAGTGGTACGACAACGTCCAGCAGTTCAACACAGTTGCCGAGATTCCCGGAACGGACAAGAAGGACGAAGTTGTGATGCTCGGTGGGCATCTGGATTCCTGGCATTCTGGCACCGGCACGACCGACAACGCGACGGGTGTAGCGGTGGTGATGGAAGCGGTACGCATCCTGAAGGCACTGGACCTGAAGCCGCGGCGGACGATTCGCGTCGGACTGTGGGGCGGAGAAGAGCAAGGCCTGCTGGGCTCGCGGGGATACGTGACGGAGCACTTCGGCAACCGCGAACGCGTGCTGACCGCCGGCATGAACCCGGAAACGCCTGAGTACCTGCGGCCGCTGGGCAAACTCACGCTCAAGCCGGAGCAGGCGAAACTTTGTGCTTACTTCAATCTGGATAACGGGACAGGGCGTATTCGCGGAATCTATGCGCAGGAGAATGCAGCGGTTCGGCCGATCTTTGAGAAATGGCTGGAACCGTTTGCCGACCTGGGCGCCCACTCAGTGACGATGCGCAACACGAGCGGAACCGATCACCTGTCGTTCGATATGGTGGGCATTCCGGCTTTTCAATTCATTCAGGATCCAATCGAGTACGAGACGATTACGCACCACTCGAACCTGGATGTTTACGAACGGGCACAGAAAGAAGACCTGATGCAGGCAGCAGTCATCATGGCGTCTTTTATCTACAACGCCGCCATGCGGGACGAGATGCTTCCGCGCAAACCGCTCGAGAAGCCGCTTCCGGAGCAATTAAAGACCCACGTCGCCGGCTCGACCCCAGCGCAGCCGAAAGGATCAGGACGCGGGAATTAGACATACATCGATTGCTGAGACGGGCCGGATTTATCCGGCCCTTTTTCTTTTCCGCGGCATTACGCGTTTGCAGGCTCGATGACGACCGCTTCAGGCTTGCTGGTGATTTTGGGGATAACCAGTACCGATGACGGAGAAAAGCGGACGACGCGCTCCGTGGTGCGGCCGAGGGTGGTGTACTCGAGGAAAGCACGGTGCTCGGCAGCAATGATGACAAGATCGGCCTGGTTTTCGCGTGCGTAACCAACGAGCATTTCTCCGGGATCACCCTGAAGCACGATGTCATGCACTTTTCCGGATGACCAGACAGAATCCGGGATCCAGGCTTCCAGAGCGGAGTGGGCCTCTCTTATTGGCGCATAAGAAGGTGCGACGAAGACAACATGGAGGTCGGCGTCGAGCATGAGTGCAATGTCCGCGGCAGCGAGGAGACAGCGCTGTGAGAAGTCACCCAGATCGACGGCACAGACGATCTTTGGGATTGAACTTGCGTTTGCCGGCAGGGGCGAGCCTTTGACAACGACGACAGGACACGGAGCGGTACGAACGACATTTTCCGCCACGGATCCGAGCAGTACTTCACCATAGCCGTCGTACCCATGGCTGCCGAGAACGATGAGGTCGGGTGGGCGCTCCTCGACGTGTTGCAGGATGGTTTTGACGGGGTGGCCCTGGACGACGGTGGAGACATATTTCAATTGCGTGCCAAAGGCGTCGTCGCAAAGAGAATTCACCTGGCCCTCGACTTCAGTGCCGAGAACGTCGAGGGAGATGTCGGCGCCATCAGCCATCTTGGGCGCCCAGAGCGCATGGAAAACTTCAATTTGAGTTCGATAGCTGCTGGCGAACAGGCGAGCCCAGCTCAGCACAGATGGCGAAACCTGGCTCAGGTCAACGAGGCAGAGCAAGCGTTTGGGGAGGAAGATCATGTCGATTCGCGAGCATGATATGCCTGCCGCGCAACCCGGTCTATGACACGTGTTTGCTACTCGTATTCGCCTAACGTGCGGATTGCAGCGTCTTGGCCAGGTCTGCTCGCGCTACGGAAACCTGTTCGCCCTTGCTGAGGTCCTTCAGCGCGAATTGTCCGCTGGTCGCTTCGTTTTCGCCGACGATAATGGCGAAGCGAGCGCCGAGTTTGCTGGCTGTCTCCAGCGATTTCTTCAGGCGGAAGGTTTCATCACCAAGTTCGATTACGAGATCGTGGCGGCGCAGTTCACGCGCGAGTCGAGCCGCTTCCTTATTCATGCCCGCGCCCATCGGAGCGATGTAGGCGTCGGGACGGCGGACGAGCGCATCCCCTTGCTGCTGCTGTTGCAGCGAGAGCACGAGACGGTCTTCGCCGATGGCGAACCCGATGCCCGGAGCTTTCGGTCCACCGATGGCCTCGGAGAGACCGTCGTAGCGTCCGCCGCCGAGGATGGCGTTCTGCGCACCGAGCGCACCGTGTGTGAATTCGAAAGCGGTGCGGGTGTAGTAGTCGAGTCCGCGGACCAGGCGGTCGTTGATTACGTACGGGACTTCGACGGAATCGAGGATGGCGCGAACTTCAGCGAAATGAGTGCGGCAGCCTTCGTCGAGGTAGTCGCCAATCCGCGGAAGTTTTTCGATGATCGGCTGATCTTCAGGGACTTTGCAGTCGAGCACACGGAGCGGATTGGTTTCCGCGCGACGCTGGCAGTCGTAACACATCTGTCCGACGACGGGCTTGAGGGCGTCGCGAAGAGCTTGCAGGTAAATGGGGCGGTCGTTGGCGCAACCGACGGAGTTTAGTTGTAGCGTCCAGTTTTGGATGCCGACGCGGTCGAGCAAGGTCGCGAGCATTTCGAGGACTTCAGCATCGCGCGCAGGCGACTCGCTTCCGGCGGAAGTAGGCCCGATGACTTCGGCGCCGATCTGGTAGAACTGGCGATAGCGGCCCTTTTGCGGGCGTTCGCGGCGGAACTGCGGTCCGATGTAGTAGAGCTTCTTTAACTCGCCGGACTTTGCCATCTGGTGCTCGATGTACGCACGCACGACTCCGGCAGTGTTTTCGGGGCGAAGGGTGAGCGATTGGTTCTTGTCGCTCTCAGCGCGACCGCGGTCCTCCCAAGTGAACATCTCCTTTGAGACGATGTCGGTTTCTTCCCCGACGCCACGCGCAAACAGTTCGGTCGATTCGAAGATCGGCGTGCGAATTTCCTGGAAGTTGTAGTCGCGGAAGACGTCACGGCAGGCGGCTTCGACAAAGTTCCACAGTGCCGTTTCCGGCGGGAGAAGGTCGCGGGTTCCTCGGATTGCTTTGATCATCTTCGTAAGCATACGGCTTTCAGCCGTGGTGGATAAAACGAACAGACAAGAGCGGTGCGAGAATCAGAGTCTGCCGTCGCGTATCCAAGCGCTCACCTCATCAGTTACGGAAAATCCCTGTTGGGGATTAGCTTCGAACCTCGCTCCTAGACTATACGCGTTCACTTCCAGAGGAATGCCGTCGTAGCCTCCGCCATCAAGGAACCCTCGCACATAAAGTTCTGCGAAGCGCGGGATACCAAGTTGGCGATACTGTTCTACGTGAACGAGTTCATGGAAGAGCAGACTTTTCGTAAAGGATTCGTGGGAAACGATGACGTCAGAGAATGTGATCGCCGTCATTCGCGTTTGATCTGGCAAATTTGAGAATCCTAAGTGCCGTAGCATTGGGTAGAACTCCGGATTCCGCACACGTTCGTTCTGAAGCACGAGTACTCTCGCGGACAACACGTCTTCGCGAAAAAAATTGCTCACGACCTTCATCTGCTCTTGTGTCAGAGGAGTCGCTCTATTCCGATACTGCTGTTGTTGATCCGTGATGTACTCAGCCACAAGCTGCGAGACCAAGCCGACTTGTTCTGGTGCTAATTGTGGATCTCCCACGCCTGATTCCTAAACATTGGTGGTTCAGAATTCCTTATTTGTTTCTAGAGACCATTGTTTCGTGTTTCCCTTAAATATTGGTCCCGATACCCCAAATAGTTCCTGCCGTATGTGAGGATCGACGCTTTTTCTTCATCGCTCAACTTGCGGCGGACCTTGCCCGGAGATCCCATTACGAGCGAACCGGGTTCGATGACGACACCCTCGGGGATTAGCGTTCCGGCGGCGACGATGCAATCGGAGCCTACGCGCGCACCGTTCAGGATTACCGCTCCCATCCCGATGAGGCAGCGATCTTCGATCACGCATCCGTGAAGCGTGACGGAGTGGCCAACGGTGACCCAATCGCCGAGGATGACCGGCCACTTGCCAAGCATGCCGTGAAGGACGCTGCAGTCCTGGATGTTGGAGTTGGCACCGATGCGGATCGAGTGCACGTCGCCACGGACGACGGCGCACATCCAGATGCTGGCGTTGTCGCCGAGTTCGACGTCACCGATGACCTGCGCGGACTCGTCGATATAGCAGCCCTGGCCGATGCGCGGCAGCACGCCCTTGTACGGTCTGATCACGATAGCCTTCCTGAACCTTTGAACATATCACGGCAGCGTGTGAGCGCCCAACCGGCGATGGAGCGAATGGCGGTACGCGTGCAAGGCGTCCCGAGGCGGGAACTGAAAAGTTGGATTCAGTGCGGGTTTTGAGACCTACGTAACTGACGGTTTCGCCGGATCGTTGTATCAGTACGGCACACCAATATTTATGGAGTGCTAAATGCTTCGGCGTGTGCTGTTTGCGGTGTGGTTCGCGGTGATGGTTCTGGTATTGCTGATGCCGGAACGGTTGTTCTCGCAGGATGTTTCGACAGGAAGCTTGCGCGTGGAGGTGCAGGACGCGTCGGGCGCGCGGATTGCGAAGGCGAACGTGCTGGTGATCCATGAAGAGACCGGACTGCGAAGGGCGGTGGAAACAGATGAGGATGGAAGGTGCCGGGCGTCGGTGCTGGTACCGGGAAGTTATAGGGTACGGATCGAGTCACAGGGGATGGCGCCGGTGGAGGTGAGCTCCGTCGTGGTGGAGTTGGGAGCTGAAACAGACCTGCAACTGACGATGCGAGTGGCGGGGACGCATGAAGCGGTGACGGTCTCCGATACGGCTCCGGAGGTGAAGACGCGTTCGGGTGAGAACGCCGAAGTGGTGGACCAGAAGAGCATTGCCGAACTTCCGCTGAATGGACGACGGTTTAGTGATTTGGCGCTACTGGTGCCGGGAGTGGTGGCCGATCCTCGGGGGATGACATCGGCTTCGAACGGAGATTTGTCGTCGGGAGGCATACGAGGATTTCAGTCGAGCTACCTCGTGGATGGAGCAGACAACAACAATTCTTTCTTTGCGCAGGCGCGAGGAAGGTATCGGGCACCGTATCAATTTTCCAACGAGGTGGTGCAGGAATTTCGGGTGAACACGAACAACTACGGGGCGGAACTGGGACGTGCGGGCGCAGCCGTGGTGAACGTGGTGACGAAATCGGGTTCGAACGAACTGCACGGAAAGCTCTTCTATTTCCTGCGCGATAGCACGTTCGGCGCGAAGCCTGCGTTTCTGGATTTCAAACCCGAAGATCAACAGCACCAGTTCGGCGTCACCGTCGGCGGGCCGATCCGAAAGAACCGGGCCTTCTTCTTTGCAGGATTAGACCAGCACATATTCAAGGTTCCGAGCGTAGTGCGGTTCGGTACGGGAACGGCGAGCGTGGTTCCCGGCGTCGGGGACTATGAAGTCAGTGATCGCGACCTGGTGTTTCTCGCTTCGGATGCGCTGAACAAGATGGCGGGAAACTTCGAGTCGAGGTTGATTGGGAATGCCGGCTTTGGGAAGTTGGATCTGGTGCTGTCGCCGACGAATTTGCTCTCTGCCCGCGTGAGTACGTCGCGTTATTACGGTGACAACAACGTGTTCTTCGATCCAGCGAGCCCGGTCACGAACTACGCGATTACGGAGAACGGCGAGGAAGACGTGAGCACGGTCAGCGCAGTTGCATCGTTGACCAGCGGCATTACGCGAGCCATCACGAACAGCTTGCGATTTCAGTACTCACGCGACTGGCAGGCGTCCACGCCGAACGCGAGTTTTGCGCGGACACAGATTGATGGCGTGATCGAGGGTTTTGGCCGGTCGCTGATCCTGCCGCGTAATACACATGAGTCGAAACTGCACCTGGCGGATTCGATCAGCGTGGATGGGCGGAACCACTCCTGGAAGTTTGGAGGGGACTTCGTCCGGACGAAGATCTACAACTACTTTCCTCTCCAATTCGGCGGGGGATACATATTCGACACGATCCGCGTGAACCCGTTCACGTTTGCGCCGGAGACGTATGGATTGCACCTAAGTCCGTTGCGTGCGTATGCGCACATGGTGCCGCGGTATTACATGCAAAACTTCGGGGATTCGGAATCGCATCCGGACACCAACGAATATGCATTGTTTGCGCAGGACTCGATGCGGATTGGGCCGGTGGGAATTACGTTTGGCGTGCGCTACGACCGGCAGAGGTTCCGATCGGACAGGTTGAAGCAGAGTCCGCTGTGGCCGGGTGCAGGCAGGGTGCCGAGCGACGGCAACAACATCGCTCCGAGAATTGGATTTGCGTACGCGCTTGGTGATGACCGTCCGCTTATGTTCCGTGGCGGCTGGGGAGTGTTTTATACGCGAATCCCGTCGATCTATACATCTTCTGTGGAGACGCAGAACGGGCTGAGCCGGACTCATCTGTTCCTCGACAATGCGGACTTCTACGACCGGCAAGTATTTCCGGTTTATCCGAATCCGATTGCCGAGTGTCCGTTGGGCGTGAAGACGTGCGCGCCTCCGGAGAGTATCGCCGGCAACATGACGAGCGAGGTGTCGGCGTTCGGCAATGGATTCCAGACTCCCTTCGTGCAGCAGGCGACGATCAGCATGGAGCGCGAAGTGGTGGACAAGGTGTACGTCAGCGGATCGTACCTGTATACGCATGGCGAACACCTGATTCGCGCGAGAGACGTGAACCTGCCGGCGCCGGTGCGGGTGAGCTATCCGGTGTTCGATGAGGACGGCACCGAGTTTCTCGGCGCCTACTACGATGTGGATTCGTTCACGACGTGGGAGTTTGCAAAGACATCCACATGTACGTTCCCGCCCTGTGCAGGACGATTGCAGCGACCCGTGTCGCAACTGGGAGCCATCAATGTTTTCGAGAGTGCCGCGACGAGTATTTATCACGGCGCGACGATTTCGGTGAAACGACGGATGAGTAAGGGCCTGTTCTTCCGGGTGGCGTACACATGGGGACAGGCCATCGACGATGGACAGGACGCGTTGGCAGCAGGCCGTCCCGCGGTCGTGCAGAACTCCTACGCGACAAAATCGGAGCGGGGATGGAGCAGTGTGGACCAAAGACAGCGCTGGGTGGGCGCGTGGACATGGCAGCCGCGCGTGTCGAAGGGGAACCGCTTCAAGGTGTTCGTGAATAACTGGAAGTTGTCGAACATGTTCACGTATGGAAGTGGGCGGCCAGTGAATGCGCGAATCGTGGGAGATGCGAATCGCGACGGCAATACGAGCAATGATCGGTTGCCGGGGTATTCAAGGAACTCGTTCCTGGGGCCGGATTACATGACGTCGGATTTTCGTGTTTCTAGGACCTTCCGATTTTCCGAGCGGGCGAAGGTCGAACTTCTAGCTGAATTCTTCAACATGTTCAACCGCGACAACAAGCGAGTGGAACTCAGCGATGACGGATTCGACAATTCGGCCGCGAGCTTTGTTCCGGAAGACACAGTGGTGAACGCGAAGCATTTTCCGGCGCAGTATCGGAAGCTAGATGGATTCCTGGTGCCGAAGAACGCCTATGCGCCTCGGCAGGTACAATTCGCGGTCCGATTTTACTACTGAGGATTAAGGTCGTATCAAAGTGAGAATATTACTGAAACTGCTTGACTTGTGGGCAGTTCCCGCAAAAGATAGATGAGGTGCCCGACGTGGGCTAGTTAGGTGGTGTTTCAGTTTGGCAGAAGTACGGGTCCAGGAGGGCGAATCGTTAGAGAACGCTCTTCGGCGCTTCAAGCGCAAGGTTCAGCAGGAAGACATCATTAAGGAAGTCAAGAGACACTCCTTCTACCTGAAGCCGGGCGAAAAGAAACGCGTTAAGGAAGCCGTCGCACGCAAGCGCAGCCGCAAGAAAGCGCGTAAGGAGCAAAGCGACTAGGCAAGAGTTATCAACAAATCGGGGCCGCTATTCAATCTCCCCCAAAGCGGCCCCTTCACTATTTCTGGCCGCGGCTTTGCGGCATAGTTAATACGAATTCATCAGCAGTCTGCAGTTTGCATTTATACGGCTTTATTCGAGTCAGGGCTTCCGCCCAGGGTCGAAAACAGGGAACCTTAACCTCGGCGGTACCGGATCTTGGTGCATAAGGCGGGGTGTAGTCGTATGCCCGGATGACGTGCCGCGAGGGGCGCGGGGTTGAAGGGAGCATATGGAATTCCAGGACAAGGTTTTAAAGTGCGTAGACTGCGGGTCCGACTTCGTATTCACAGCGGGGGAACAGCTTTTCTTCCACGATAAGCAGTTCAAGAACGAGCCAAAACGCTGCAAGGCGTGCAAAGCGAAACGAGCTTCAGCATTGGGTATCTCGACGCCCGGCTCGTATCCAAAGGTTGAAACCAGGACGAGTTGTTCCCAGTGCGGCAAGGAAACCACGGTTCCCTTTAAGCCCACGCAGGGGCGTCCAGTGTTTTGCCGTGAATGCTTCCAGCAGAAGCGGGCGACTGCAGCGACAGCATAAGCAGCAGGCTGGCAGGTCTCCATCCAGGTTCAGTGGTTTGCGCTCAAGGTGTGGTAGCCGTGGGCGCAAACCCAGTCTTCCGACCGGCGCCTTTGGCGTTCTCCTTTTTCCAGCATTGAGCTTCTTCCATCCCTGATAATGAAGAACATATGTCCCTTCTGGACCGGCTTTTTCCCCGTCAACGAATCACTATCGAAGATCAACTCGCAACTTTGGCGGAGTGTGGCATCCGTCTGAGTCCCGAATTCGGGGTTGATAATTTGCTGGAGTTCTTTCCTCGCGAAAAGTTCGAGTTGAGCAAATATGCCGGGCTGGTGATCACGATGGGTGGCGAGTGGAAGGACGGCCGACCGTTATCTGATAACGTCTGGCACCTGGATACGGAATGCATCGAGTCGCCGGGTGACTATGCGTTTATAGCCAAGCGGATGAAAAATCTCGCCCAGGGGGAATTGGCGATCGAGAACATTCGTGACAGGGTGGACATCGAAAACGGCGATGCCTGGGTGGAGTTTGACTTAAATGGCGAGACGATCCATTGGGGAGCACGAGTGGATCGGGATTGGATTGATCCGGCGATTTTGTCCCATTTCTGTGCACTCCTGGAAGCGCAGGGTGGCATGCGCCGCTTCACGTACATGGATTTGAAAGGCCAGGACTGTGTTCTCGGCTGTGCAACCGAGGAAGAACTAAGGCGCCTTCGCAAGGAAACAGGGTTGAGGTTCACCTGGCTGGCGTAAACGCCTGGCACGAGTAAGGGTTCAGGGCCCCGGCGTCCATAAAAATACTACTTCGGTCACCTCCAAAGCCGAGTAGAAGCATCCAAACTGGGGTTCAACCATTCAGCCACTTCGGGGACATATCCACAATCTGGAGGAAGTATGAAGTTGAAAGTCTTGTGTTTCGTGTTGGCTGCGAGCATGGTTGCATTCGGTCAGGGTCGAGGCGGCGGCCGTCCGTCGGGATCGATGGGAAGCGGCAATGCCGGAGGCATGGGCCAAAGTGGCATGGGCCAGAGTGGCATGGGTCAGAGCGGGATGGACCACGGCGGGATGGGTATGCCGGGGTCGACTACCCATGGAAATCGGCCTGACATGCAGCAAGCTGGCGAACATCAGAACACCAATGTAGGCAAGCAGTCCCCGGACACGATTCTCAGCAAAGACACCAAGCTGAGTTCCAATCTCGAGAAGCTGCTTCCGTCCGGTACCACGGCACAGCAGGCGTGCTCGGGTTACAGGAATCTAGGACAGTGCGTTGCGGCGATCCACGTTTCGAATAACCTGGGGATCCCGTTTGCTGACCTCAAGGCGAAAACAACCGGAAGCTCCTCGTTAGAACTCGGCAAAGCAATTCACGAACTGAAGCCCGAAGCGGATGCCAAGGCAGAAATGAAGAAGGCAAAGTCGCAGGCGAAGACGGACCTGAGCACGGCCAGCAATCCCGGTCAATAAGCAACGACAACTCAGTTGTGAGAGAGGCAGACGATTGTCTGCCTCTTTTTACATGTGCACGAGTTCCGGTTCCGGCGCTTCTTTCGAGACCGGCTTGGTATGAGGCGACCGCCCGAGTGATTGCAGCAATCTTGAGCGCTTTCGCGGGTTATGCAGCAACAAAACGAGCGGGACAACAGCGAAGGAGATCATCGCCATGATCCAGAAGGCTTCCACGAACGAGAGCATCGTGGCCTGCCGTTGGACCAAGCCGTAGAGGGCCCCGAGTGCCTGTCGCGAAGCAGTGTAGGCGTCCGAACCGCGCGACATGAACCAGAGTTTCATCTGCTCGAGCATGGTTTGCGTTTCAACGTCCCAAGCAGGAAGCTTTTCTACCAACCGGCTTTGATGTAACTGCGTGCGGCGGGACACAAAGGTCATCATCAGAGCCACGCCAAAGCTGCCGCCGATGTTGCGCATCAGGTTGAAGATCGCGGTGGCGTTTCCCATCCGGTCCTTGGGAATGTGCGAGATGGCGGACGCGGCGAGCGGGACGAAGGTGCAGCTCATGCCTACACCCTGAAGGACCTGGGGCCAGAAGATGTCCCAATAGCCCGCATAGAGGTTTAGCTGCGAGAGCTGCCAGGTGGTGAAGCCACTCATTGCGAGGCCAAACCCAAGGATCTTGCGGGGATCCCACTTTCCGGTGAGAACACCAACGAGCGGAGTGAACAGGAGCGCGCCGATGCCGCGAGGCGACAGGGCAAGCCCGGACTGCAGGGCGGGATAGTTCAGGAGTGTCTGCAAGTAGATGGGCAGGAGTACGAGGCTTCCGTAAAGGACGAAAGCCACAACGGTCATGAGGGTGACACCCGTCGCGAAGGTGCGGTCTTTCAGGGCGCGCAGATCGACGATCGGATGAGCCGCCGTGAGTTCACGGATGACCATGCCAACCAAACCGATCACGCATATCGTGGCGTAAATCTGGATGGAGTGGGAGGCAAACCAGTCATTCTTCTGGCCAGTGTCGAGGACAATCTGAAGGCATCCGAAACCGAGGGCTAGAAAAATGATTCCGGGTACGTCGATCTTGCCCTTTGGGCGCTTGAGGTAGGGAGGATCCCAGACGAAGGTTCCCATCATGACGAGGGATAGAACTCCGACGGGGACATTGATGAAGAAGATCCAGCGCCAGCTATAGGAGTCGGTGATCCATCCTCCGAGAGTTGGTCCAATGATAGGTGCGAGAAGGATGCCGATGGAATATGCCGCCATCGCGTGACCGTGCTTTTCGGGTGGGAAGCTCTCGAGCATGGTGGCTTGGGCCAAGGGGACCATGCCGCCTCCGGTAACACCCTGGAGGATACGGAAGAAGATGAGCGACTCGAGGCTGGTGGCGAGCCCGCACAGCAGCGAGGTGATAGAGAATCCGGCGACGCAGAAAAGGAGCATGCGACGACGGCCGAAGAAACTTGCCAGCCATCCCGACATCGGCAGGATGATGGCATTGGAAACAAGGTAAGAGGTGACCACCCACGTGCCCTCGTCAACGGACGCGGAGAGGTTTCCGGAAATGTGAGGGATGGATACGTTGACGACGGTGGTGTCGAGAACTTCCATGAACGTCGCCAGCATGACCGACCAGGTGACGAGCCATGGATTTACGTGTCTGTAGTTGTCTTCGGACACCTTCGTTTGACGTAAACGCTAGCTCGCAGCCGGATTCACGGCAGTGATGGAAAGACTACAGCCGCGTGATATGCGACAGGTATGGAACCTGACGGGAAGTAGCGGCGGGAAGAAAAGAGCGCAAACGCAAAAAAGCCTGGCAGTGGCTGCCAGGCTATAACAAAAACGTTACAACTATTCGGGCCGGTCGATCTGGGCCTTTTGGAGTTTGTCGGAGTAATCGACGTAAACGGCCTTCCATTCGCAGAAGAAGTCGAGTGCGCCGATACCGCCCTCGCGATGGCCGTTGCCGGTCTGCTTCACGCCTCCGAACGGGAGGTGAACTTCCGCGCCAATCGTCGGGGCGTTCACGTAGGTGATGCCTGCTTCGAGGTCGCGAACGGCTTTGAAGGCACGGTTCACGTCCTTGGTGTAGATGGCAGACGACAGGCCGTACTTGATGTCGTTAGCGATTGCGATGGCCTCGTCCATGTCATTGCAGGGAATAATTGAGACGACAGGGCCAAAAATCTCTTCCTGGGCAATGCGCATTTTCCGATCGACATCGCCGAAGACGGTCGGCTCAAGGAACCAGCCATGCGCGTACGCACCGTCCGAGAGACGGTTGCCGCCGGTCAGGAGTTTCGCGCCTTCCTTCTTGCCGATCTCGATGTAGCTGAGGTCGGTATTCAGTTGCGCTTCGTTCACCGCAGGGCCCATGTCTACTGACTCATCCAGTCCATTGCCGATCTTCAGTTTCTTAGCGCGGCGGACAAGTTCTTCCACGAACTGTTTGTAGATGCCTTTCTGCACGATGATGCGGCTGGTGGCGGTGCAGCGCTGGCCGGTGGTGCCGAACGCGCCCCACAACGCACCTTCGAGAGCGAGATCGAGGTTGGCGTCGTCGAGGACGATCATCGGGTTCTTGCCGCCGAGTTCGAGCGAGCAGCGCTTAAAGGTCTGCGCGCACTCGGCACCGACAATCTTGCCGACTTCCGAGGATCCGGTCAGGGAGATGGCACGGACATCAGGATGCTGGGTGAGCGGCGTGCCGACCTGGGACCCGGTTCCGGCGACGATGTTCACAACGCCTCTGGGAACGCCTGCGTCGGTGAGCGCAGAGACAAAGTTGAATACTGAGAGCGGCGTATCCTGTGCGGGCTTAATGACCGCTGTGTTCCCGGCCACAAGGGCAGGGAAGAGCTTCCAGGAAGGGATCGCCATGGGGAAGTTCCACGGCGTGATCATGCCGCAGACTCCCAGGGGCTGCTTCACGCACATTGCGAACTTGTTGGGAAGTTCGGATGGCGTGGTGTGGCCGAACATCCGGCGACCTTCACCGGCGAAGTAGTAGCCGGTATCGATGGCTTCCTGGGTATCGCCGCGAGTCTCCTTGATGACCTTGCCCATCTCGCGAGTCATGTCGCGAGAGAACTCTTCTTTCTTCTTTTCCAGAATGCGCGAGGCTTCGTAAAGCATCTCGGCACGGCGCGGAGCGGGAAAGAGACGCCACTTGGCGAACGCGCGCTTCGCGGCGTCGACGGCGGCATCCACGTCTTCTTTACCGGATTTCTGGAAAACGCCGACGATTTCACGGGTATCGGCTGGGTTGCGGTTTTCGAAGGTCTGTCCTGTACGCGACTCGACCCACTCGCCGTCTATGTAGTTTTTGTAGGTTTTAGTGCTGGTACTGCGAATGGCATCGGTAGCCATAGTTTCCTCCGGGGGTAAATCCAAACTCACTATCGTATCTGGCAGGGCAACAGTGGGCAACTGAGTCAAAATCGGGAATTCGGAAGGCTTAGTACCAAACGTGTAATCGCACAGTGCAAAACTAGTACCATCTGCCTATTGCGAGTACCTCTCAATGTGTTAACTTACGGGCGAACCTTAGAACAGCCAAAACACAACGGTCCGTGCCCCCAAAAGACCACAGCCCGAAGATCCAGATTGGATGGACGACAGTCACGTATCGAAGCGTGCTGATGCTCATTCTTTTGGTGGTTGCGGCGATCAGCTTTGCGAGCTATCTGGTTTTCCCTGAACCCACGAAGAAAGTGGCCCAGAAACTATGGGATATGACCGGCGGAAAGCTAGCCAATGTGGGCGACAAGGGGCCGGCGACGGGGCAGCAGCAGGCGAGCTTCACGCTTATTGAAGGTACGGTCAAGGTAAAGAAGGCCAGCAACAATACCTGGGTGAATGCGGATTACCAGCTACCGCTCGAGAAGGGCGACGTAATCCAGACGAGTTCGGAGGGCCTGGCGAAGGTCGTCTTCCCGGACGGAACCAATTACAACGTCAAACAGGATTCGCTGATCGTGATCGAGGAGAACTCGGCCAACGACCAGGCGCAGACGAATGTAGCCGTCCAGTTGACGACAGGTACCGTGGACCTTTCGACGGGGGCTTATTCGCAGGGTTCGAAGTCACAGGTGATTGTGGCCGGTGCGACGGCGACCTTCTCGCGAGATTCATCAGCGATGGTTCGGAATGATCCGCGAGCAGACCAGCACGAAGTGTTGGTGAAGCGAGGCGAAGGTCAGGTTTCTCGCGGGAACGAGACAGTGAAACTGACCGAGTACGAGCAGGTTTCGTTCAAGGCAGAATCTCCGCGAATGACGAAGGAGAAGCAGATCGCGCCTCCAACGTTGATTTCGCCAGGGAACATGTTGCCGATTTTCCTCGGCGATCCCAAGGCTCCCGTACAGTTCTCCTGGTCGCCGGTTACTTCCAGCATCGAGTACCGGGTGAGGATTTCCCGAAACCCGTATTTTTCGTCTACGGTTTACGACAAAACCCTGAGTGGTACGGATACGCAAGTAGCGGGTCTGGGTGAGGGCGCGTTTTACTGGATGGTGCAGTCGCAGGACATCAACGGGCGGATGTCCATAGAAAGCGAGAAGAACCGGTTTACGGTGATACGGAAGGGGCCGGAGAGTGTCTCCATTCCCCTTGACCTGGGTGCAATGGTCCAGCACGGACATGTCATTGAGATTAAGGGAAAGACCGAAGCCAATGCGCGGGTCATGGTGAACGGACAAGAGGTGCCGGTGGTCGGCGGCGATGGTAGCTTCCAGTACTTCACGCCTCCGCTGCCGAATGGCGAGAACTTGATCACGATTACGGCGCAGAATACACATGGCGGCGTAAAGACGGTCCAAAAGAAAGTAGTAATTCAGTAGGGCTCGTGCCGCGCAGCCGGGGAATTTTCTGGCATGATGAGGAAAGCGGGATTGAAGCCTCGGCAGAGACAGGCAGACGGCGGTACTAGGACTTCGGTTCCAACAGGTATCCATATACATCTAATAGAATCAGAGTGGCTGATTGTCCTGATCCAATCAAACACCCTGGCAAGAGAGTAGAAGTACACGTATGTCATCGAACGGATTCGGCGGTAGCTCGCGGTTCCACAACTTGCGGTCGCTCTTCAGCGTTTTTTCCAGCGATTTAGCCATCGATCTCGGCACGGCAAACACGCTGGTGTATGCCAAGGGCAAAGGCATCGTTGTGAATGAACCTTCCATCGTTGCGATCAACAAGAACACAGGCGAAGTAGAAGCGGTGGGCAAAGAGGCCAAGGAGATGCTGGGCCGCACGCCTGGTAACATCGTCGCCATCAAGCCGATGAAGGACGGTGTGATCGCCGACTTCAAGGTGACGGAAAAGATGTTGAATTACTTCATCCAGAAGGCGCACAACCGCAAGATGCTGGTGCATCCGCGAATTGTGATCGGCGTGCCTTCGGAAATTACGCAGGTGGAAAAGCGCGCCGTGATGGACAGCGCGTATCGCGCGAAGGCGAGCGAAGTTCATCTCGTCGAGCAGGCGATGGTGGCGGCGATCGGTGCAGGACTGCCGATCACTGAGCCCAGCGGCAATATGGTCGTCGACATCGGTGGCGGCACCACGGATATCGCCGTTATTTCGTTGAGCGGCATTGTTTATTCGCGCTCGGTGCGCATGGCCGGCAACCAGATGGACGAAGCCGTCATGAACTACCTGAAGCGTAAGTACAACCTGCTGATCGGCGAGCGCACGGCGGAGCAGATCAAGATGGAGATCGGCTCAGCGTATCCGCTGGACAAGCCGCTAACCATGGAAATCAAAGGCCGCAACCTCATCGAGGGCGTGCCGAAGTCCATCACCATCGACGACAGTGAGATTCGAGAAGCGCTCAGCGAGTGCGTCGCGACCATCATGAATGCCATTCGCGTGGCACTGGAACGTACGCCTCCAGAGCTTTCCGCCGACATCAGCGATCGCGGCATCGTGCTTACCGGCGGTGGCGCACTGTTGAAGAATCTCGATAAGCGTATTCGCGAGGAAACGGGACTACCGGTGTCGATCGCCGATGATCCGCTCGCAAGTGTTGTTCTTGGAACGGGCAAGATGCTCAGCGACTTCAAGTTGCTGAGAAAGATCTCGATCGAGTAGCGAAGTATCCAGTAGCCAGTACCCAGTTTCAGTCGCTGGCTACTGGATCAAGATTCGACTGATCTATCGGGAATGGTTTACTGGCTACTGCTTTATGGAAAACGTCATCAGCCGAGTTCGTAATACAGCCAACCTCATTGTGCTGATGGTGGTAATTCTTCTCCAGATCATCGGACTGGCAGTACAGGTCCAACGTCCCTCGGAAGGTGGCAGCACCCGGTTGATTCGGGTGTGGGCCATATCCATCGTTACGCCCCTGACGCGGAGTATCGTTCACACGGAAAATTGGTTCTCCACCAAGTGGCACGATTATGTGTGGCTACGTGGAGTCCGGCAGGAGAACGAGGACCTCCGCAATGAAATCGTGCAGATGAAGATGCGCGAGATACGCCTGGTGGAGGATGCGAACCAGGCCAGGCGGCTTCAACTCCTACTTGGGTTTAAGCAGCAATACATCGCGAAGACGGTCGCGGCACAGGTGATATCCACCACCGGTTCGGAGTTCTCGCGTGCCGTTTACATCGACAAGGGAGCGAAAGACGGACTCGCCGCGGACATGCCGGTGGTTTCTCCGGAAGGAGTGGTGGGCAAAATCCTAAGGGTTTTCCCATCGACATCTCTGGTGTTGCTGATCAATGATCCGACGAGTGGTGCCGGCGTGATTCTTGAGAAGTCGCGCTTGCAAGGAATCGTTAAAGGAAGCCCGAACGCAAACGGTTCCATCGTGATGCGGAACGTGATGGCCGATGAAAAGGTGGAAGTCGGCGATCGCATCCTGACGAGCGGCGGCGATCGCGTGTTCCCGAAAGGCATGCTGGTGGGAACCGTGGCCGCGGCGGCACCCGGACAGGACTTCTTCCTCAACATCAAGGTGAAGCCCGCGGCTGCGATCACACGTCTGGAAGAAGTGCTGGTTATCACGAAGGTAGAAGACCGGGCGCCGGAGGCCGTGGCGACCGATAACCCGATACGTGCGATCGACGTACTTGCGGAGCGTTTGCCAACCGTTGCCCCTCCACCGCCGAAGCCGGATGCCGCCAGTCCGGGAACTGCCGTGACAGGAACGACTGCTGCGACCGGAGCGACGAAGCCTAAACCTGCCAGTACCAATCCGAATCCAGAACTGAATCCGGCTGTAAAACCCGCACCTGCGCAGGCACAAGGTGCCGAAAAAGCCAAGACGGTTAAACAGGCGCAGACTGCCAAGCCTGAGGAAGTCGAGCCGAAGGACACGCCCCGCTAGTGACGATCGCGAACCCAAGGACAGAACGGATCGAGGTTTACCGGTTTAATCCGTTTGTGACCGTGCTGGTGGTCTTGCTTGCGCTTATCCTGCAGGCATTCCTTCCGGTCAAGTTGCACTTCTTCAGCGCCTTCGACCTGCCTCTTATTATCACGATCTTCTTTGCGGTGGCGCGGCGGAGCCAGATATCCGGATGCCTTACAGGAGCTGTAATCGGGATACTGCAGGACAGCCTGGCACACCAGCCGCTGGGAGTGTTTGGGATTGCCAAGTCAGTGATCGGCTACGCGGCGTCGTCACTCGGTGCGAAGATCGACGTGGAGAATCCCGGGTCGCGTCTACTGATGACAGCAGGCTTCTACCTGGTGCATGAGGCCATTTACATGGCGATTGCACGCGGCCTGGTAAATATGGACCGGCAGTGGATGTGGGGTCACGAACTGCGCAATGCGGTTGCGAATGCCGTCCTGGCGATCGTGATCTTCGCGATTCTCGACAAGTTCAAGCAGCAGTAAGCGCTACGCCAATTCCTGCATATTGATGATCCGCCCGTAGATTGCCTTCGTGATCTGCTGCGCAATTTCTTTGGCCTGAGTGTTTTCGGGTTGGTGGGCGAAGCGCAGCAGGTTCCGAGCAGTTCCGTTGGTCAGGTATCCGAACTTTCGGAGGTCGCTGACGACGTGGAGGGCCGTCGACTCCCCCGTAGAGCCGTACCACTGGTCGCAGTACTTGCGGATGGCGTTGACATCGACCTTGGCAACCTGGGAGATTTCGCCGCCCAGTTTGTGGGCGGCCTGCCCCTCGGCAGGCTGGAGTTTGACATACGACAAGTTGATCGTCTTGCGACCGGCGTGCTCGAAAAGAATGGTGGCGACATTTCCTTCGGTGGAGAGGATTTCGCCAATGCCCCACTCGGGCTTCGCGGGATGGGTGACCTTGGGGTTCAAGGGAAGAAGGTAAGTTCGATTGGAAGCCGCCGTCAAGGGGAGGTGGCTGGGTACCCAAAGGATTAAGGCTTTCGCCGCGATGGCAGGAACTCAGAAACTGCTAAACTGATTGACAGGATTCCCCCTCCGCAAAGCGTTGTACACAGCCGAAACGGTTCGCGACGGTCCGCGGTGGGCCGCATCTAAGTCAATAAGCAGAGCTGGCCTGAGAACATGGTTTTTGGCCGTGAAGAAAAAGTCTCTCCGATCCGGATCACGGCGGTCCAATACCTCATCCTTGCCGTTTTTCTTGTATTGGGATTTGGACTCTGGCGCCTTCAGGTAGCCGGCACCGATTACTACGTGAGTCTTGCAGAGAGGAACCGGGTACGAACGGTTCCGATCCTTGCGCCGCGCGGCAAAATCCTTGACCGCGAAGGCCGTGTAATCGTCGACAACTATCCGTCTTTCTCGGCACTGTTGTTACGCGATCAAACGCGCGATTTAACCGCGGACGTAGACAAGATCGCGGCCGGATTGCACATGGATCCCGACGAAGTGCGGGACCGTATCCAGAAGTTTCGCAACACTCCGCAATACCAACCGCTGTTCCTGAAGGACGACATCACACCCGACGAACTGGCGTTCATCGAATCCCATCGCAATGAGATTCCTGAACTGGACACGATCATGGCTCACCGGCGCTTGTATCCGAAGAACGGATTCATGGCGCACGTGATCGGGTATGTGGGTGAAGTCAGCGAAGACATGCTGAACATGCCGGCGTTCGAGTTCTATAAACCTGGCGATATCGTGGGCAAGTCTGGCGTGGAGCAGTTTTATAACGACATCCTGATGGGCAAAGACGGGTCGCGGCGTGAAGTGGTGGATAGCCGTGGACGCGTGGTTGGCAAGATGGACGAAGTGCCCGCGGTTCCGGGCAAGCAGCTTCGGTTGACGATCGATCTCGACCTGCAGATTGCGGCAGAACAGGCGCTAGAAGGGAAGAAAGGTGCGATCGTCGCGATGAATCCGAAGACCGGCGAGATTCTCGCGATGGTGAGCCGCCCGACTTTCGATCCAAACCAGTTCGCGGTGCGCTTGACCAAGCAGTACTGGAACCAGTTGGTGACCGACGACGGCAAGCCGCTGATGAATAAAGCCATCCAGGCACAGTTGGCGCCAGGATCGGTATTCAAGATCATCATGGCGACGGCCGGCACGCAGGAAGGTATCACGCAGAACCTGCATGTGAACTGCGGTGGCGGAGCAAATTTCTACGGACGCTATTTCAAATGCTGGGTCGTCGCAGAGCATCGCACACACGGCGTTGTGGACCTGCCAAAGGGTATCTACCAGTCGTGCGACGTTTACTTCTACACACTCGCCGAACGTCTGGGCATCGGACGGATCGCGAAATGGTCAACCGCTCTCGGACTGGGGCAACGGACCAACGTTGATCTCCCGCAAGAAGTTTCGGGAGTCATGCCATCGGAAGAGTGGAAGATCCGCAACTTCAAGCAGAAGTGGTATGCGGGTGAAACGATCTCCGTTGGCATTGGCCAGGGAGCGGTGGCGACGACGCCCATCCAACTGATGCGCGCGATTGGCGCTATCACGATGGAAGGAAAGCTGGTGCGTCCGCACGTGGTGACGTTCGATAACCTGCCGGAAAACGTCCGCGGCCATTACAAGGAGATTGCGGCGAGAGTTCCGGAAGCTACCACTGTGCCGATCGATCCCCAGAACTGGGAACTCATCACCGACGCCATGACTGAAGTGGTGAACCCGATTGGAACTGCGCCAAGCGCTCATCTGAACGGAATCGATTTCGGCGGAAAAACGGGATCGGCGCAGACGATCAGTAACGCAGCTCTGGCCAAGCTCAGCGGCGATAGGTCGCGGTTCAAAGACAACGGCTGGTTCGTGGGCGTGGCGCCAAGGCGTAACCCGGATATTGTTGTCTCCGTTCTCATCGAGCAGGGAGAACACGGCTACCTTGCCGCCAGAACCGCGGCGCAGGTCATTAAGGCATTCGTGGAAAAGGAACGCAAGATTCAGCAGAACGTGGCTTACGCGGTGCCTCCGGGCTACGTTCCAAAGCAGCCGAAGCCTGCTGCCGACAAGCAAGTTGCGCCGGCAACAACGACGCCTGCTCCTGCCACAGCAACTCCAGCGGCGAAACTCAAGGCCGAGGACGTTGAGATTGCCGGTGTGTGGTCGCAGAGACTGGACAACGAACAAGACGCCATGGGTAGCGGACGCTTCCGGGTTACGCCGGATGCAAAGCCGAAAAAGCGAGTTACCGCAGCGCCGGGGATGACCCCGTAAATCAATGCAGAGATACATTTCATTACGCGATTTCGATTGGGTGCTACTGACTTTCGTACTGGCGATATGCTCGCTCGGTGTGGTTGAGATCTACTCTGCCACCCTGCATACGAAATTTGTGGGCGTTCACGTTAAGCAGATCTACTGGATCATCTTCGGTCTGGTGGTGATGTTCATCGCAAGCCGGGTGAACTACCAGGCACTGCTGGAAAACGTGCCATGGATGTACGTGCTCAGTATCATCGCGCTGCTGGCGGTGTTCGTATTTGGCCAGAAGTATTTGGGTGCGAGGCGCTGGATCCGCATCGGCGGCAGCACGCACTTTCAACCCTCGGAATGGGTCAAGCTAGTTCTGATTCTTGCGATGGCAAAGTACTTCGCCGATAACCAGTTCCGAGACATGACACTGCGCGACCTGATCAAAGCGGGTTCGATTGTCGGAGTGCCGTTCATGCTGGTGCTGGTGCAACCGGACCTCGGGACGGCCCTGACCTATGTGCCGATCGCGGTGATGGGTTTGTTCCTGGGCGGAATGAAGTTTCGGCACGCGGCTTTGATCCTGATACTGGCTGCCATCGTTGCCGTGCCTGCTTATCACTACGGGCTGAAGCAGTATCAGAAGGACCGGATCCGCACTTTCATCGATCCTGACGTCGATCCACAGCATAAGGGGTACCAGAGTATTCAATCCCAGATCGCGGTTGGATCCGGCGGAATCTGGGGCAAGGGGACGACGAAAGGCTCGCAAACACAGGGTCTTTTCCTGCCTGTGACTCACACCGACTTCATCTTTGCCGCATTCTCGGAAGAACACGGTTTTGTGGGTGCGGTGGGGGTGTTACTGCTATACTTTATGGTGCTGATGCGGTTGATCCAGAACGCTCAGACGGCACCAGACCGTGCCGGAGCGTTCGTGGTGATGGGTGTGGTAGCGATATTCGCGTTCCATATTCTGGTCAACATCGGCATGGTGGTCGGCTTTATGCCGGTCGTCGGGATTCCCCTGCCGTTGATGAGTTATGGCGGGTCGTCTATCCTGTTCATGTTTCTCGCGCTCGGAATCGTTATGAACGTCCGCATGCGGCGATTCGTGAATTAAGTATTCCCAGGAATTACCTCCACGGATGTGGAGTTGAAGATCAAGATTACGCAACCCTCACGTGACGAGGGAACAAGCCGGCAATAAGTTGCCGGGAAGGATTGAAGCAAGAGCTTCCCTGGCGGGAAGTGGGACGCAACCGAGGCGGGTAACGGCCCCCCGGTCAAACCAGAAGCACTGTGGGGTGATTCTGAGTTTGGCTTGAGAGAGCGGTCACAGACCTCGATTGACGTAAGGTGCGAAAGATTCCGAAGATTCGTCCAAGGAGTGCGCCCGACCAACGACTACACGGGCGCGGTCATCACCAACCAGGCGCGGGATTGATCCGCGCAAGGGCTGTTGTGTTTGACCTGCACTTTCTTTTCTTGCCGATTGTCCTTCCTGACAACTCCGTGGTGTGAACCACATGCCGGTAATAGCCGTTCTCCCAGGGGACGGCGCCGGAGAATGAATGTCTAAAGAATTGTTTGTCTCTTCCACGCCACACCAAACCAAGGTGGCGCTCGTGGAAAATGACCTGATTTCCGAGGTCTATTTCGAACGAGAGAATGAGTACACACTAGCCGGGTCGATCTACAAAGGCCGGGTAACCCGCGTATTGCCGGGAATGCAGTCCGCGTTCGTGGATATAGGCCTCGAACGAGACGCCTTCCTATATGTTTCCGACTTCTTCGAAATGGAAGATGACGATGAGGCAATCGAGCCGATCCCAACCGCTCCCATTGCCAAACCTTTTGAGCTGAAACCAAGCGAACCGCAACAGCGGGGAGACTCCTTTGACACATCGTCCGTGTTCGAGGGTGGGTTCTCGGATGAGGGTGAGAATGGTGCAGCCGAACGCAACGGCACCGCAAGCGAAGAACGCCAGGAAAACGGCGGTGGCCGCAGGTGGCGAGGACGCAGGCGTCGGCGTGGTGGCCGCGATCGTGGATTCCCGGAGTCGAAGTTCGCTCCTGCTGAGGAGGAATCCAAAGAGCAGGAAGTGGAAGCGGCAGAGGAGCCGGTTGCAGAGGTGGCGCGGCCGGAAGAAGGCTCCGAGCAGCCGGCCTATAAGCCGATCATTCTGCCCGGTGAGTCGATTGCAAAGTTTAATCGCAAGCCCGACCAGCAGACCGAGTCGGCAGCTTCGACCGAGGGTACACAGCAGGAACCGGAAGAAGAACGCCCGAGCGAGCGCTCCGCTGACCGACGCTCGCGCTTTTCGCGTGATCGGGACCGTAGACCGCGAGGATTTGCTCCGCGTGGCCGAGGGTTCGAGCGCGATCGGACCGAAGAGGAACCCGATCGTCCGTACGCTCCGATCATGCTTCCGGGAGAAAGCATTTCGAAGTACCGGAACCTTCAACATCAGGAAGCCGAAGCCCCCGCTGAGTCGGGCGAGAGTTCGGAAACTGTGCAGGAGGAGATGCCGCACGAGTATCACGACGCTGTTGTCGGGTCTGCGGAGTTCGAGGATGTGCATCGTGAGGCAGCAGCCCACGACGAAGAAATTGAAGAAACTCCCAAGGATTCCATGATCGCCCCGGTTGTTGAGGAAGAGGAAGTTGAAGCGACGCATGTGAATCCCGCAACAGTGGAATCGGCTGAGGAAGAGGCGGCTCCGAATAAGGAACAGGAAGATCGCTTCGAACAGATGAACGTCGCTTCCGTTTTCGGAGGAGCTGCCACCGAAACAGAAGAAGACTCTGGTGTTCAGGGAGAGCACGACGAGGAAGAGGCGCAAGAGATTTCAGCCGCAGCCTCTCCAGTCGAACAAGCGCCGGAAACCGACGAAGAAGACACCGCTGCGAAGCCAAGTTATCGGGAAGCTCCCGAAGGCGCGTTCGAAGAAGAAGAGTTCGATGCGGACGAAGAAGACGACCTGCCGCATCCGACGGAAGCCTTTTACGAGCCCGAGGATTACGAGGAGCTGGAAGAAGAAACTCTGGAACCGATGGAGCAGGCAGCCAAGGAATTAGTTGAAGCCATGGCTGAGACTGGCGCCATTCACGAGATCAGCGGCGGATACCAAGGTGAAGAAACAAACGGCGAAAATGAGGACGAAGAACTCGACGAGATCGAAAACGCCGCTTACGCCGAAATTGGCGAGCCTGAGAACGCGCACGCCGAACTGCGTGGACCTTCCGGAACGGCAGGATTCCAGCAGCGCCCGGCGCGTCCGGAGTTTGATCGTCGTGGTGGCCGGGGGCGGCGTGGACGCCGTATGGGACGCGGGGCACCGCGCCGTGAGCAGTCACGTCCCCAGGTCCTGATTTCGGAAGTTCTGAAGGAAGGGCAGGAAGTCCTGATCCAGATCGCGAAAGAGCCGATCGGGAAGAAGGGTGCCCGTATCACGAGTCACATTGCGCTGCCGGGCCGATTCCTGGTGTACATGCCGACGGTGAACCACGTTGGCGTGTCGCGGAAAATCAATTCCGATGAAGAGCGCATGCGCTTGAAGCGGATCGTCATCAGCGAACGCGAGAACGGACACGGCGGCTTCATCGTAAGGACGGCGGCTGCCGGAATCAGCGAAGAAGATCTACGAAACGATATCCGATTCCTGAAGAGCCTCTGGCACGACATCCGTACACGAGCGGACAACAGCAAGTCGCCCTCGCTGATTTATCACGACCTGAACCTGGTGGAGCGCACCATGCGCGACCTGGTGACGGAAGACTTCACGGCGATCTGGGCGGACACCGAACAGGAATACGAGCGCATCAACCGGTTCGTGGCTCGGTTCCAGCCAAGCCTCGTACGGCGCGTAAAGCTGTATACGAAGGACACACCGCTCTTTGAGCAGTTCGGTCTCGATGCCGAAATCAATAAGGCGCTGAAATCGAAGGTGTGGTTGAAGAGTGGCGGCTACATCGTCATCAATCAGACCGAAGCGCTGGTGGCCATCGACATCAACACCGGCAAGTATGTCGGGAAGACGTCGCGGCTTGAAGACACGATCTTCAAGACGAACGTGGACGCAATTAAGGAAATCGTCCGCCAGATCCGCCTGCGCGATCTTGGCGGCATTATCGTGATTGACTTCATCGACATGGACGAGCGCAAGAACCGCCAGAAGGTGATGCAAGCGCTTGAAGAGGAGATGAAGACTGACCGCGCACCATCGAAGGTGTTGCAGTTCAACGACTTCGGGCTGGTGGCGATTACCCGTAAGCGCGTGAAGCAGTCGCTGGAACGCACGCTCGGAACACCATGTCCGTACTGCACCGGTAATGGTTATGTGAAGTCGCCTTCGACAGTTTGCAACGAGATTTACGTCGAGATGCGCAAGATGGCGAAGCAGTTCGAAAGCGATATCCTGCTCCGCGTGAATCCGGAAGTTGCGAAGGCGCTCAAGGCGAACAACGGGCGCTGGCTGATGGAAATGGAAGAGCTTACCGGACAGAACATCCTGGTGAAGTCCGATGCCACTCTCCACCAGGAACAGTTCGACATGTAGTCTGAAAGAGACCGAACAGAAGGCCGCGACCTCTCGCGGCCTTTTTCTTGCAGGTCAAGCAGCGCGGCGGCGCTTCCATAGGACGCCAGCTCCGATCGCTCCCGCGGTCGCCACGCCCACGGTAATCCACTTGACGGGATCCGGAGCCGGAGGCGGTATATACACCGGCCCGGTGTGATCGGCCTTAGCGGGCTGATTTACATAGCGCCCTTTCACCGGTTGCGGCCATTCGGTGGCCAGACGCCGCAGTCCTTCACGCGCAGCAGCCCCGAACATCGGTTCTCCATGCCCGGCACCGATGACCTCAGGATCGAGTTCCGACAGCCGCGCTACCGAGTCATAAGCCGCTTCCCAGTCGCAGGTGTAATAAGTCGGTGGAACTGAAACTTCCGGCTTCATCGTAAGAACCGCAAAGGCAGAGGCCTGATTGACGGTGGCGAAGGCGTCGCCAGCGAGGAGCACACGATCCGCCGGCCTGAAGAATGAAATGTGCCCGGGTGTATGGCCGGGCGTCTCGTAGACGGTCCAGCCTTCCATGCCGGGAACCGCGGTCATCGGAAGCTCTCGCATGTGTTCGGAGAAATCGTAATTGCGATTCGGGAAGAACCGAACCATGTTAGCCATGAACCCGCCTACAGTTGGATCTGGCGGCGGATACTTGGCACGTCCGGTAAGGTACGGAAGCTCAAGACGGTGCGCGCAAATCGGAATGTCCCAATGTCTCGCCAACTGTCCTGCCGAGCCTGCATGATCGAAATGGCCATGCGTGAGCACGATGCATTCGGGCCGTGCACCTAGCCCGAAACGCTGTTCGGCGATGTTACGGATTCGATCATGATTTCCTTCGGTGCCGGCGTCCAAAAGAGTCCATCGCTGAGGGCCGCCAACGATGTAACAGTTGCCGATCTTTACCGGAATGCGGACGACGTCGTGCGCAATTGTTCTAACGCTGTTCATGTTGTACCTGTTCTTGTTGGTTCCGGGGATAGATGCGAACGGGAGGCGAGGAGCAGTCTACGTTTTTGATTTGGAATGAAAACGATGGCTAGTCGGCGGAAACCGAGAAGTGCTCGTGCACAATTCGGAGTTTGTGATCGGAGTCGACAAGGAAAACCTGCGTAGCCCGCCCGTGCTGGATGTCTTCTTCCACGGCGTTACCGGCTCCGGCCGCAATCCGGTTGGCATGAAACTGGAATGTGTAACTCGCGACCGCCGCATCATCGGATAGAAGTTGAACTTCAATGTAGCCAACCTGAACGCGGACACTCGACTGCTTGTCAAAGTATTCGCGTTTGCGGCGGGCGACGGCGAGGCGTCCAGGTTCAGAGCGAGCCGAAGAGGAAGCAAACACCGACGCGTCGGGAGCGTAGAACTCCTCCAGCAGGTCGGATGCCTTCGAGGTGAACACATTCCAGAAACGAGTCACCTCGGCACGCACTTCGTCGATGGACAGACTCGACATTGGCAGGAAAGTAACGTACGTCGGAGTCATCGGCAAGCGTTATTGGCTGCCTTTAGGTTACGATTGACACAGCTGCAGGATGCAACGAAAGTGAGGGGACAGGCCTTCTAACAGGGGGCCCGGTTCTCCGCTTCCGGGTATCGGGAGAGAATGAATGGTGAATTGGAAGAAGGCAGTCGTTGTGGGGTCTGTTGCGGCAGGAGCGCTCTTGTTGATCAAAGGACGGCGCGCACCCGGAGCAGCACTTACCACGGTGGGTTTGGTTGTGTTGGCGTCCGAATATCCCGAGCAGTTCGAACAGTTCTGGGATAATGCCCCTGACTACATCTCGCGTGGGGCGCAGATATTCTCAACGGTACAGAAAATCGCAGAACGCTTCGCCGATGAAGCCCAGCGGCATGGCGTCTCCGGCGCCCTTCGGGAAGTCGGGTCCGAGTACATGGGCTAGGTGCGATCTCTCAACAGACTATGAGCGGGCGTGGTAATCCACGCCCGTTGCTGTTTTGGAGCATCGGCGTCAGCGAATTCCAGACAAATCAGCCTGCGCGACAGCATTCTTCGCCGAGAACGTAAACCGCTGACGCTCAACGGCATCAATACGATCGGCGAAGTCCATAAAGTCCTTGTAGTCCTCAGTGCTGACCACCTGCACGGGTATGTCGAATTCCCGGACAATTTCAAAACTGTTTTTGCCGACGTCGCGAGTGGCGAACGCGTAGCGCCCGAACCGAGACTGGATGGTGCGATTGGGCGTGCGGCGCGCAAGGCGCACGTTGGAGGGCAGAGTTACCCGAAATGTGGTCCGCTCCACCAATGGAGTATCGACGTAGAGCGGGAAGTTGCGCGTAGCCACATTCGCGTACAGGCGCCGCAATCCCAGCGTGGGAGCGAGTTGATCGGTGTCGATCCGCGACGACGAAAGATCCAGGAACCCCGGAACGCGGCAGCGGAACGAGAGTTCGAGCGGCTGCTGGAGGTCATGCAGATACCGGATGTCACCGGTGGTGTCGGTGGCGCCCGGGAAGATGCGCGAAGCGATCTGCTGAAGGAACTGGCGGTACCCAAGCGCGTCGACAGTCTCGAGCGAATTTCTCATCTGTCGTGAGCGGTTCGCGCCGAGTTTGATCGTAACTTGCGCGAGAAGGTCGCCTGCGGGAGTCACTCGGATGTCGGCATCGGCCAGACTTAACTCCGACACAGACGCCCCAAGTCCTATTAAGGGCTGCACGTCTGGGGCGACTCGAGGAACGTGCAAGGCGTCACGGCGGCTGTCTGTTGGAGGGATCGCGTTGAAGCCAATGTTTTCTGTCTCCGCGTCGAGCAGGAAAGTGCTGTTTCCCGACTTAATCATCACCAGCGGATTAGTGAAGGAATGGCGGGAAACTACCGGTGGGAACGAACTCACGTCGCGAGCAAGGACCATGTCCGGATCGAAACCTGCGGCCGAAGCGAGTGCCAGCAAGGCGGCTGTACGGTTTCCGTAGCCGGTTTCGAGAGTGTCTTCTCCCGCTCTCGGAGTGCCACTCTTGAATGACGATCCATCGGAACGGATCCGCGAACTCACGTATTCGAATATTCGCAGGAGACTCTCGGCATCATTCCTACCCTGGAGTCTGAGTTGGTTCAGAATGAGAGCCGACCGGGTTCCGCTCTGCGAGGCGTTGATGAGAACTTCACGGTAATAGTCGCGAACATCGGCCCAGCCGCCTTCCGGTATGCCGATGACTGCCACAGTCGGCAGCACTTCACGCGAGGGAAGCGAAGGCTCCATCGCACGTGACGGAGCGTCCTGGGATTCCCAGATCTGCACACGCGTCCGCTGGTCCGTCGAGATTCGTGCTCTGGGAGCGCCATTTAGCTCACGCGCAGCCACCGACAAGGATGTTGGGGTGAGCGATACAAAGCGCATGAGAAGCACGGGCATCTTGAATGACCCGAAGGTAAACACAAAATCGGGTCCATGGGCATCGAGTCCAGCGCGATGGGGATAGCGAATCACGTATTCCTGGTCGATGACCGACCCGGGGAGGAGACCCGGCATGGAGATGGTGGTCTTATGCTGGTGGAACTCGGGTTCCGAAACCGTGCCATCAGCAGCAATGGTTCGAAGTTCGAGGATTTGCGAGTTCTCCGGGATGGATACTTCGCCGTAGCTGCTCACACCGGCGCGCGTGAGAATTTTCAAGACTTTGTGGTAGTAGACCGACACGGTACCGTCCTCAGCAACGTGTGCCACCTTGTCATCGAGCAGCATGATCGCCGGTCCGGAATCCGTGCGTTGCTTCGTTTCGCGGATCAATGCGAGGGCGTCGCGCCGGTAGGTCGCGTAGAACGGCGCCGAGTCCGTGATCAAACTCCCGGCGTCACTTTGATCGTCAGCAAAGCTCGTGGGATCCATGGGCGAAACCGCCAGATCACGGAACTTTTTGGAGTTGGGAGCGATGGCAGCAAGTTCCTTCGCGGCCTGCGTGGCCTGCGCGGTTTTACCGGCCAGAACCAACTCGCGAACGAGCAGGAAGCGTGCTTCGCGCGAGAGAGGATGTGTTCTAACGACCTTCTCAGCAGCAGCGGTTGCAGATTCGTGATCTCCGGCAATGCTGTGCAATTCAACGGAGGTGGTCGAACCTGGCGCGCAGGTTTCCGAATCCCGCAGCAGTCGGGAACTATTCTGAAAATTATTTCGTTGGACTGAAAATTTATAGGCTTCGGCGATGACTGCACACGTCGGTGTCAGTTTTAAGAGACGGTCGTATAGAGGGCCTGCCTCACTTGTCATCTTGCGGGACAACGCCAGTTCTACTGCCAGGCGAATCCCCGGAACGAACTCAGGCCTTTGCTCCAAGACTTCGTTGATGCGACGCCATGCTTCGTCAATGCGCCCCGCCATCCTCGCTTTCTCCGCCAGTCGAAAGTTAATGGCAGTTGCATCGGGCGAAGCGCTCAACGCAGACTCCAATAGACTCGCCTCGTGCGGGGAGTTGCTGAATGACCGCGCCAGTGTCTGCGCGAAAAGGAAGTCAGCAGCAGTAGACGGAGTGCTCTTGCGCAGTTCGGCCAAAGTAACTGCGGCCTGCGGGAAATTGCCGACCCAATATTGCTGCAGCGCGGTGACGTAGCTGGACTCGACCGGATCCATTTCCGGTTGCCCTTGCTGCCGCGATGAAATGGGCAGAACTGATACTCGGAACGGCAGCGCTTGCGGTGTGAATTTCACCAGCACTGCCTGAGGTTTGGCCGGAATCTTGATTTCCTGCGAGACGACTTCTGGGCCCTTGCGAAATCGGAGGTCGTTACGCAGAACCCTGCGCCTATTCAGAAATATCTCAAGCGTTCCGGCTGATTCGATTCGCAAAATCCGGCGCGCAGATCGCGGTAAGTTCAGTGTTGCGGCTGCGTAATACACTCCCGAACGCGGAAAATAGTCAGGCAATTGAAAGTTGCCATCATCGAATTGCAGCCGCTCCGATGGCTTGTCCGAAACCTCTTCAGCAACACCGTCGCGTTCCGGTTGCCACGATTGATCGAATGCCACGTTGCTGTATTTTCCGAACGGACCTTGAACCCGCCAATGGGTGATGATGCCGGCTTCGCGCGTCTGTGTGTCGAGATCGATTCCGGGTGCTCCTTCCATTTCGGCGGCTATCAGCGAATTTCGCAAACCGGCCACACAAGGAGAGTTGTCGGCGATCAACTGGTGAACTCTCGGTATAACGTTGCGGAACACTTGCGTGTTGCCGGCGAGATGGCGAATGCGAGCGGCAGCGATGCTGGCGCGAGGATCGTTTCTTTCGGCAACGGCACACAATCGAATCGCCGAACTCAGAGTGTTTTCGGTGTCAGCTTGTAACGCGTGGGCTTCCATCTTCAGGAAGAGCAACTCGGAATTCGCGGGATTCCGCCGCAGAGCTGCATTGGCGAGGGCGACAGTCGCTTCCAGATTGGAAGCGGGGAAAAACGCGGAACGAACCGGGGCTGCAACATCGGGCTTCGTTTCAGCGGTTTTCGGCGAATCCTGCCCCTGGGCTACAGAGAGCAATGCGACTAGCAGAATGGCGATGGTTCTTGACGACATCCGAACTGATTCGATGCGTTAAGCCGCGTACCGGCAGCTCTGTCTCGGCTTAGCTGCCGAGTTTCAGTGTGACTTCCTGACGGAAAGCTTTTTCGACATCGGCGCAGAACTGCCGGAATGCGGGATACTCGCTCGCTTCAATGCGAAGCTTTCGAAACTGCACAGAAGTATTCACGATCAGTTCACGTCCGCGAAGTTCGTAGCGAATAACCGCCGTGCCGAACGGAGTCTCGTGTCGGACGTCAGCCGGGAGCACGTCGATCTTTCCTCCATCCGGGATCGTGAAGTGGATTTCCTCTTCGGTCGTCCAGGGAGCCGGCAACTGCAATTGCTGTGTGCGGGTATAAGCGGCTGCCAATGAGTTTACGTACTGATGCGGCAGCCACGAGGAAGCCAACTGAAGTTGCTTCTGACCTGAGAACTTATCGAGAGATCCGCTGAACTTCACGTTGATGTCGCGCTCAATGTCCTGGGCGCCGTCCACATGGACTGAGTCCACCTGGACGCTAGGGTAGACCTGCGCCAGATTGGCACGAACCGTATCGCGCTGACGGTCGGCGATCTCGTACTCGCGCCTCAGACCGGGGGCATCTTCACCGCGTGTATAAGCCGAACCTCTGAACAGGATGTTGCCGTCGTCCTGAATGTCTGCACGAACCACACGGTGCGTGTAGTTCTGCATGGGCAGGGTGACGGGTATGCGGCGCAGGGTCGAATTGCCGTTCAAGTTCACGGTCAGCGCCATCGCGCCTTGATCATCGAGTGGCAACTCGCCGCGCGAGCCCGCATATTCAGCGGTTCCATCCAACCACAAATCGTATTTCGGAATATACGCAACGGCGTGGTTGAAGACCGAAAGCGCGGTCGCTCGCTCATCAACGTCGCCGAGCTTGCGGGTGCGGACCAACGCCATCTCCGCGTCAACGCCGACCGCCCTCATCATGGCGATCATCAGGCTTGCTTTGTCTTTGCAGTCGCCAAAGCGTCGTGCGTAGACCTGGGTGACAGGATATGGTTTGTAGCTGTAGATTCCGAACTCCATCGCGACGTAATGCGTGTTGCGCAATACGAACTCGTGGATGGCGTGGATCTTTTCGAGCTCGGTAGTGGCATTCTTCGTGATACCCGCCAGTACATCGCGCAATTCGGAATCGAGGTTGAATTGCGGCGTGATCAGGTCGGCGTACCAGCGTCCAAGCTCATTCCAGTCTGCAAACGTTGACACCGCTACGTAGGGAGCCACTTCCGTAAGCGAGGGACCGCGAGGTTCGCTCGCCAGTGGCGCCATGTTGATGACGTCCCAGCGGCGAATCACCTGCCCGCCGGCTTCGGAAACCACACCGCGCACCGGCATGCGTTCTTCGATCACGTTCAACTTCCGTCCCACAGGCGTGATCAGGACGTATCGGCGCAACTTCTGCGGCAAGCCGTTCTGGAATGTCACCAGGTTGCCGAAGTAATCCCCATACGGATTCGTGCTGGAATTCGGAACAATCCGGTATTCCAGCTCGATCACGTCGCCCTTTTCCAGATTGGGGAAGCGCAGTGCCCGAGCGCGGGTGTCGTAGTACATGGAGATGCTGGTATCGGCGATCGACGTTTCGCCCTGGTCTTCCGCATCAAGCACCTGCCCATTCGCCTTGTATATCCGCGCGCCAAGCACGGTCAGCTTCTGGGTCGCATGGCTGTACTGAACGTTACGAACTCTGTAGTCACGCGCGCCGCGGTCGTTCGCCATATAAAAGACCTGCTGCGCGTGCACAACGTTCTGACCGTTAGCCTGTACCCGCTCCACGGTTACATCGGCCAGCGTAACTACATTCGAGTTGTATCGCTGACCGGAACGCCGGGCCTCTTTGGCGAGTGAAGCCGCGTTCACCATGTAGTCCGCGTCGGCATCAATGCTCGATGTTTCCCGGATATTCAATACGTGTGTCGCCGATTCCGCGTCGTGACGTTTCATGTCCCCGTAGGCGACAGTGTTGTCAGCCTGCGTCGGCACACCCACCACTTGCGCGATGTTCTGCTTCGGCGCGGGGTTCATGGGATCAAGAGCCTCCGCGGATTGCGCCAGCATCATGAGTACGTCGGCATCGCCGCGACGCTGGGCCAGTCGCTGCAGGGCTGCACGTGTGACCGTATCGTCGAAATTGGATCTCCAGGCCTGATTTAAGAATGCGGTGGCGGGACCGGTAATCCCAGCTGCTTCGTAATGCAGTCCAAGTTCTCGTTTGACCCAGATCGGCAGGTTCCCGCGGGTTTCAAGCTTCCGATATTGATCCTTCGCTGCGGAAGGTGCGCCTGCCAGGGCGAAAACGTCGGCGAGTTTCTTTTGTGCGACGAAGTTGTCCGGTTCGGCATTCAATACTTCCTGCAGGAGTTCACGAGCTTTCAGCAACTGGCCTCGGTCGATGTAGTACACAGCCAGGGCGAGATTTGCACTCGCCGACTTGGGATCCAAGGCTAAAGCCCGGCCCAGCGCAGAAAATGTGCAGCTCTCTTCGACGCAGGCGTTCGCAACATTCACCCACCGATCAACCGAAGGCGACCGCTTTGCGGCCGCGTCCAGATGCTCGATGTCTTTACCTAAGCCGCGTACCTCACGCAGCTCTGCAAGAGTGTCGAGTCCTTCAGCGGATACGCCATTCTCTTCGGCATCTTCAAGCAGGTCGGAAACATGAAGCAGAGGCGTCTTGTGCGCTGCGGAGCTGATACGAGATGAATCTGCGGCGACTCCAATGGCTCCTCCAGTCGTGGCGGTCACTCGTAACGCGAACTGACGTTCATCGCTTGACGCGTCGAATTCCAACGCGAGGATGTTCCAGCCCGGCTGCAATCGGACCCCGACGGAACGCTGGTCAAACGCGAATTCCGGGGCATCCTCGGTTGGCACGACCATGTTGCCGTTCACGAAGAGCGCTACCGATGCATTCGCGCCAAATCGGAGTGCCACATCTTTTGGCTCCGAAACGTAGATCGCCGTAGCCACACAGGCCGCAGCGCGATCATGAAGGACGATGGAGCCCAGGGCGTTAGCTGTGAGGCTGGACGTCCCCGCGACTTTAATAGGGAAGCAATTCGCCGACGAAGTGCGGGTCCAGTCGCGGACAAATCCCAGTGCGTCTGTCAGTCGACGTGCTTCGTCCAGGCGTCGTTCGTGCAGGGCAATGCGAGCCCGTTGCCAGTTCGCATCGTCGCGTACCAGCGGTGTCTCGCTCCAGTTCTCCGCAATCCGATTGATTTGCACCGAAACCCTGGCTGGATCGGAGACGAAGTCGCGGAGACCGTGCATCTGGTCAAGTAGGACAGCCTTGGTCGGAGCGTCAGAGCTATTCCAGCGTTGCGTCAGCTCGTCGAACTTGCGGTCGAAGGGATTGGGAGTGGATTGCGCAAGACAGCAGCCACTTACGATCAGAACGTAAAGTGCAAGGAGGCAGAATCGTGCGCGGGACTGATAGAAGTGGCTCATCGCGGCGCGTATCACACGAACTCCCTGCCAACTTATTGGCTAGCAGGGAGTTCCCCTGACCAACTCTGTCCCGGCCCTCCGCTCGCGTTTCCCCCAGAGTCATCGCAACGGCGGGCCACGGACTGAACTCGTTTTGGGTTTGTGTTGAAAGCAGTATCGGCTTGCAAGTGGCTGGATTAAATTCAACGAAGTTCCTAAGTAAAGTTGGGATAAGACCTTAGGGGCAGAGGCACGAAGGTGTAACCCACCCTCCGCCGACCGGGTGCGAAGTCCGGGGCAAACATCGGAGGAAGCCTGACATCCGCCACCGGGACATGTTCATCTCACTTGCCGGAGAGAACCGTGTCTTGCATCAACATGACCGTACGTCTGGTCGGCCTCGCATTCCTCCTAGCCACAGCAGTTCCAAACCTGCAAGCTCAGGCTGCGGACTGGCACCTGGTAAGCCATAACCTTTTTGCGAAATCCGCCTTTGCCCACGGATACATCCACGGGTACGAGGAAGGCTTCCACAATGGCGACCTCGATTTACAAATGGGGCGCGCCTTCCGGGACGTGAGATCGCAGCCGACCTACAAAAAGCCTGTCGGTTTCAAGAAAGAATATGGCGACAAGAAGCTATTCGAGGCCGGGTACCGTCGCGGCTTTGCCGTGGCTTATGTCGACTGCATGTGGGGAAGACCGTTCCGCGCGGCGGAACTGGTAAAGGAAGCCGAGGATGCTCCCCGACGGGAGATCGCCATTGATCGCACCTTCGACCGCGCCTTCCAGGAGGGCTACGAAACCGGAGAGAAGCAGGGTTTGCAGGACGGCCGGTCATCGCTGGCTGAAGCTAAAGCTTCCGTTCAATGCGAGGAGCACGCTTCCCAACCGAAGGGAAGCGCAGGTGATAGCCAGTCAAGCTATTGCGAAGCGTTCCGTAGCGGATATCACCTCGGATACTCCGACGGCTTTCTGAACCAGAAGGAAGAGCACATCCTGGCTCGGAAATAGCGATTGTTACTTTAGGTCATGCCCAGCCGTACAATGTCCATAAGGACTTCGGCTGCTTGGCAGTTACCCGATTTGCGCCTATTCTTTGCGGGTACCTCAAGACCGGAGCGTCCATGAAACCAGCACCCGCACGCAAGCCTAAGATTCGTATCGCAGTAGTTGAAACGGATCCACTTCGCCTGATCGGCCTTCGCGCACTGTTCGATTCGGAACCTGAATTCGAGCTTTCCGCTACAACATTGACTCAAATCGCCAATCAGCCCAGCGTGGACATCATCCTGCTTGGGGCTCAGCCGGGACAAAATCTATTCGACGTGATGGCGGGGTTAAAAGCCGCTCGTCCGGATCTGCGCATCATTGTGACCGGAACCGGCGCGGACGACGAATCCATCCTTAAAGCGGTCGCCGCGGGCGCCAAGGGATACGTCGACGAAGCAGCTACGCCCGAGGAATTCGTGCAGGCCATCCGCATTGTCAACCAAGGATCGGTTTGGGCGCCTCGCCGTGTGCTTTCGATGTTCATCGAGCGCGTCAGCACATCGCCCGGTCGCATCTTCCCCGCGGGTCGGGTTACGTTCACGGACCGCGAAAAGCAGGTCCTGGAACTCCTGGTCGCCGGACGCTCAAACAAGGAAATCGGCTCTGTGCTTGGCATCGAAGAGCGCACAGTCAAAGCTCACGTCGCCAAGTTAATGAGGAAAGTTGGCGTCCAGAACCGCATTGCGCTATCGGTACATGCAATCACGCACAGTCTTGTGAGCAACAAGTAGTTCTTGGTCTAGCCCGGAAGGGCATAGACCTAATGTAACTTGGCGATTCCGGCGGTATGCCGCATACTCGCTTCACCTACCACAGAACCTGGGAGACAGGGGCTGGGATTCAGACGAAAGTCGCGAATTCCAGCCCTTCTTATTTTCCGCGTGAACCACATCAGCCAACCTCAGGAACAACTTACGTGACCGGTCTGCGTTAGCATTAGGGCACACCCCAACGGGTGTAAGCGATTCTCCCCCGAGGTTGTGATGAAACGCATCCTGATTCTTGCCACGCTGGTAGTCCTTATCCATTCACTTTCTTTCGCGCAAGGTGACCGCGCTAAAGTTTCTTCGCGCATCGAGGAAGCCGGCAATGTACTGAATGAAATCATGGCAGCGCCTGACAGTGGCATTCCTGAAGAGATATTCAGTTCCGCCAAGTGCGTTGCGGTAGTGCCATCGTTCCTGAAAGGCGGTTTGGGGTTCGGGGCCGCTTATGGCAAGGGAGTAGCGAGTTGCCGCACCGAAAAGGGCTGGAGCAGCCCGGCATTCTTCAGCCTGAAAGGCGGCAGCTTCGGGCTCCAGATCGGCGGCGAAGCGGTCGACCTCGTCATGCTCATCATGAATGATGCCGGAATGAAAAATCTGCTCTCAAGCAAGTTCAAGCTCGGAGCGGATGGGTCCGTTGCCGCAGGGCCAGTCGGGCGACATGCTGAGGGCTCCACTGACTGGAAGATGAAGGCGCAGGTTCTCACGTATTCCCGTGCACGCGGAGTGTTTGCCGGAATCACGATTAACGGTTCCGTCATTTCGCAGGGCAAGGACGATACGCGCTCGTTCTACGGGCGCATGGTGCCATTCAAGACCATCCTGAATGGCAATATCGAAGCGCCGGCAGACTCTGCTCCATTCCTGCAAGCGCTCACGAAGTACAGTGGCGTTCCGGCTCCGGCGGCTCCGCAGACGCCGAATAGCGGTAACTAGTCTACAGATTCGTTCCCGGCCCGGCACTCTGCCGGGCTTTTCATTTGGGTACATCCGCTGAAGTTGTTTGACTTAGCTTTTATGCGGGTGTTACCGTCCGGTTTTCCTGAATGCGCCACAAGCTAGAGTACGCACCGGTATGGCTGATTGTCACAGCATTGGGCCTGCTTCCATTGGGCTTCGCACGCCTCGTTGGCATGTGCATTGCTTTTGCGATCTACGTACTCCATGGAAGGCTTCGCAAAGTCGGTATGCGCAATCTGCGCATGGCGATGCCGGAGAAGACCGACCGCGAACGGCGCAGGATCCTGCACGGCGTGTTTCGGACGCTCGGCCGACAGCTTGCCGACTTCTGCCACTTTCCCTATTTCGACGCAAAGAACATAAGCACTCTTGCCGTATACGAAGGTTTTGAGTGCTACGACTCCGCTCGGGCGCGCGGGAAAGGCGTCCTGTTCCTGACGGCGCACTTGGGCGGATGGGAAATCGGGTCATTCGCGCACTCCATCTACGGCAATCCCATGCAGGAAGTGGTGAGGCCTCTCGACAATCCATATTTGGACCGGTTGGTCGACAGCTATCGCACTCGGCACGGGAATAAGACATTCGGGAAACAGGAGTTCGCCCGTGGCTTGATTTCGGCCATGCGCGCCGGCGAAACGGTCGGCGTCCTGATGGACACCAACATGACTCCCCCGCAGGGAGTATTCGTGGATTTCTTCGGCATCTCAGCGTGCACGGCCAGTGGCATCGCTCGTGTTGCCCTTCGTACAGATGCCTCCGTGGTCCCGGCATTCACGATCTGGGACCCGATCCTGCGAAAGTACCGCGTGCATTTCGACCCCGCCATCGCGTTGGTGCGCACCAGCAACGACGAAGCCGACGTAGTCACTAATACCGCGAAGTTCACGAAAGTGATTGAAGAGTTCATTCGTAAGTATCCGGACCAGTGGCTGTGGGTACACAAGCGCTGGAAGACGCGTCCGGAAGGTAATCCGCCGCTATACTGAATCAGCATGAAAGCCCAACAAATCGCCGAGGCAACCGGCGCGCGAGTTGTCGGAGACGGTAAGGTTGAGGTCCGCGCAGCCAAAAGCGTAAGTTCTTCGACGCCAGACTCTATCGTCTTTGTGGAAGACCCTAAATGGTTGGACGAGGCGCTCCAATCGGGCGCCGGGGTTATCCTCACCGGCGACTTTGCGGCGCATGCGACTACGTCCAAAACCCTTCTGATCACTAAGCAGCCAAAGCTGGCATTCGCCCGCACTGTGAGTCTGCTACAGCCAAATGCACACGCGGCCGTGGGCATCCACCCGATGGCAGTAATTGCACCCACAGCCATTCTGGGCGCGAATACGAGCGTGGGAGCGTTTACGGTTATCGAAGGCGACGTTTCTGTCGGCGAGGGAAGCACGATTGGGCCGAACTGTTTTGTCGGCGCCGGGGTAAAGATCGGTGCGGGTGCGAACATCAAATCCAATGTGACGATCTACAGCGGCACTACCATCGGTAAGCGCGCGACGATCCATGCCGGAGCGGCACTCGGCAGCGATGGTTTCGGTTACGTTCAGGACCAGTCGTCAGGGAAGTACGAGAAGTTTCCGCAAGTCGGTCGGCTCATTATCGGGGACGATTTCGAAATTGGCGCGAACAGCACGGTCGATCGTGGCGCTCTCGACGAAACTCTCATCGGCCATGGCGTGAAGATCGATAACCTTGTCCACATCGCACATAATGTTCGAATCGGTGACAACGTGGTCATCGCCGCGCAGACGGGAATCTCCGGCAGCTCGGTAATCGCCGACAACGTCATCATCGCCGGACAAGTGGGAATCGCCGATCACGTCACCATTGAAGAGGGCGCAATCCTGGGCGCTCAATGCGGTGTGCCATCCAATAAAACCATTCGCGGGAGAGGCATGCTGTTCTGGGGAACTCCGGCGCGACCCATACGCGACTACCTGAAAGAACTCGCGGTCCTATCGAGGCTCGCGAAGAAGAAATAATCCGGTTATGGCCATAGTCATCGTAGGTGGACATTCGCGCAGTGTGGGAAAGACCAGCACTGTGGCCGAGATCATCTCCGCATTTCCGCAGTACCGCTGGACCGCCGTCAAGATCACACAGTACGGTCACGGAATCTGTTCCGCGAATGGCAACGAATGCGACTGCGCCACACCCGACCACTCATGGGCTGTCACGGAAGAGCATGATCGCTCCGGCGAGAGCGATACCTCGCGCTTCCTGGTAGCGGGAGCGGAGAAGGTCTATTGGGTCAGGACGCGTCAGGGCTTGCTGGCAGAGGCGATGCCGCGAATCAGGCAATTGATTGCGGGGGCTGGAAACATCATCTTCGAGTCCAATAGCCTGATGAAGTTCGTCCGGCCGGATCTTTATCTCAGCCTGCTCGATTTCGACAACCCCGATTTTAAAAGCTCTGCCCGGGAGTTCCTCGACCGGGCCGATGCCTTCCTCTGTCAGGGATCATCGGGCGAGCCTGCATGGGATGCCGTGTCCTTGAGGCTGATCCACCAGAAGCCCCAGTTCCGCATCGCTCCGCCGCCCTACGTGACCCCTGAGGTCGCCGGGTTCATCGGCAGCAGGCTGCTTGCCATCGCTACTAAGTAACTCGTATTGGGAACTTTGTCGGCCTCGCGGTAGTCTAATAGGTATCAGGGTCTTTATTTTCGATGAAAAGATTGTCTCTCTTACTGCTTCTGTTCGCGTGTGTTGTGCCGTTTGCCACTGCGGCCGATTCCGCTGGCTCTATTGCACCCAAGATCTTCTCCGGATGGGACCTGCAAAAGTCCATGGTCGTAACAGAAGCCGCACAGGTCGATCCGCTCTATGCCGATCTGCTAAAGGAATACGGGCTGGTGGAAGCGGAGACCGCCCAGTACACCAAGCCGGGGCGCACACTTTCGGTGAAGATCGCACGCTTCCACGATGCCAGCGGTGCATTCGGAGCATTTCACTTCTATCGCGGCCAGATGGCGCCCGAAGACATCGGAGATATGGCCGCATCGAACAACGAGCGTATTTTGTTCCTCACCAGCAATCTGCTCGTGGATGCGAAGTTCGATCGCATCACTCCCATGTCAGGCGGAGAATTGCGCGAACTCGCGTCTCTGCTGCCGAAACAAACCGGCAATACCGCCAACCTGCCGAGTGTTACCACGTACCTTCCGAAGCAGGGCATGGTCGAGAATTCCACGCGATACGTTTTTGGACCGGTGGGCCTTTCCCGCCTGCCGGGTGCGCCTCCGGCAGAGCAGGTAGACTTCAGTACCGGTGCGGAAATCGCCTCTGCTCAATACAAGACAGGCAAAGGCGTCGCCAATCTTTTCTTGATCTCGTATCCCACTCCCGGAGTTGCGGGCCTTCGCTTGCGTTCAATCGAGCAATGGCATCCATCATCAACTGATCAAGCCGGGGCTTCGGTGTGGAGTAAACGCAGTGGACCGCTCGTCGCCGTCGTCACGGGGTCGATCTCTGATGGAGAGGCGAAGACGCTCCTCGCATCCGTCAACTATGACGCCGATGTCACTTGGAACCAGGATACGGGTTTGAACCCGCGCAACAATCTCGGCAATCTGCTCGTGAACATTATCGTGCTGATTGCGATCCTCTTTGGACTAGCGATCGTAGCGGGCATTGCCTTCGGCGGCCTGCGCATTCTCGTCAAACGAATGTTCCCCGATCGTGTGTTCGATCGCAAAGACGACATAGAGATCATCCGCCTCAACATTCGCGACTAGTTGAGAATCGCCCGGAGAGTTCCGTTTTGGAACCTTAATCCCAGGTGTCTCATTCTGAGGTTTGCACCTTAGCATTGTCCCTAAGCCGCTGAAACACAGAGTCTTAAGCACTCCCAGACATGCAGAGTGACAATTTGTGTCACTGTTGCTATTTCTGGTTGAAATATGTAAGTT
>DATMXP010000038.1 GCA_035561515.1 Terriglobales bacterium
CATATATGAAGAATCTCTATATGAAAGCAAAGGAGTTAGACAGCGCATATATGAAAACAAAGGGCTTACCAGTTCATCGGTTCCTCAGTTCGTCAGTAAGGCAAAAAACAAGTCGTTAGTCCTTAGTTGTCGGTCGTCGGCAAAACAAAAAGCAAACAAGTCGGTCGTTAGTCCTTTGGTTGTTAGTCGTCGAATAAACCAAAAAGCAAGCAAATGTGAAAGGTGGTGAGACAGAAAGTTTCGTCTTCACCACCTACATTTTCAGGATAGCAATTTGGGTGGGGGCATCATGCCAAGTTTTGGAAATTTATTTTGCGAGTGTTTTCAGCGAGATGCGGGGAAAAGGGCGTCGTGACCCCCTTGACATGGCTCGGAGCTGATTGTGCCGAAACGGGAACGGAGTATTGAGTAATTTGGTGATTTGGTAATTTGGGTAATTTGAAAGAACTGGCGGTCACCGCTGGTGGTAAACCGGTCCTTTCGGTGGTACCCAAGATTTGACCAACGCGACGATTCGGCCCACCAGCCGTTGTCTAACTGGTGGGACAGGTTACTCATGTTTGCTAACGCCGCGGTCTCGAGGTATTGCGAATAGGTGAAATTGCTCCCGCTATAGACGCGGATCCACCGGTTCGCTTTCCAACGCCAGCACTCCGAAGACGCATTCGTGCACGCGACGTAGCGGTTCGCGTTCAACGAAACGGTGCAGAGACTCCAGGCCCAGCGCGAACTCACGAAGAGCAAGCGACCGTTTGGTCGCCAGTCCGCGCGATCGCAGGCGCTCCAGATTTTCGGGAGCGGTGTATTCCGGTCCGTAAATGATACGGAGGTACTCGCGCCCACGACACTTCACGGCCGGCTGGATGAGGCCGCGACGACTGCGCGAAGCAAAGTTGAGAGGCTTTACTACCATGCCCTCGCCTCCTTCGGCAGTCAACTCTTCCCACCACGTAACACCGCCATGTTCGCTGGCATGATCGTCGAGGCGAACCGTTCTATAAGGCGTTGCGAGAATCAGGCCGACATCGGACTGAGCAAGTCTGTGCGCGGCCTGCATATGCCAGAGGTGGTCTTTGTCGGTATGCACCATATTCTCACTAGCGAGCACATGGAATGGCGCAAGCTTCAGATCTGAAAGAGAGTGAACAGGCCAGCAGTAGCGGCGGTAGGCGTCGACGTACTGTTCCGCCATCTGCTTACGCTGAGAATAGCGATCCAGCAACGGCTGCACTTCTGGTTGTCGTTGACAGGCAAGACTGAGCGTGTCGATAACCTCGGTGAGGGCCGCGCGAGCGGCAGCACCTGTGGGCGCGTACTGCTGGCGGAGTAGTTCCTGCGCCTTTGCCGACCACGGCATAAGTTCGCAGTCGAGGCAGATCCAGTCGGTGCTGAGTTCGTCCCAGAGACCGGCTGCGGTTATCGCGTCCCGAACACGGCGCAGGAATTCGTGCTCGAAATTTTCTTCTGTGAAGAAGCGACGGCCTGTACGCGTATAACAGGCACCAATCTCGTCCTCGACGACACCGAACCGTTTAAGAGCGGCATCACGATTGCGGCAGACGATGACAATGGCGCGTGAGCCCATGTGTTTCTGCTCGCAAATGACCTCCTCAACATGCTCTTTGCGATAGTAAGTGAAGGCTTCCGTCGGGTGTTCGAGGAGACCCGCAATCTGCGTGGTTTCGGAAGGGGACATGGTGGGCGGCAGATATATCAACCATTTCGGATTCGCAGCGAAGCGGCTGATCACTTCGAGTGCGGCAATCGCATTCTCTTCACGAACGGTGACGTTGCCGTGCAAGCGAGTATGAATGATGCGCTTGCCGATAACGTCGTCGATATCAAGAAGGTCTTCGAGTACCTGCTGCTGAGTACGTGCTAATGGAGCCTCTTGAGCCAGGAAGGGTTTTGCTGGCGCATAGTACTGCCTCTGGGCTGATACGGAGACCAACTCCTTTTCGGGATAGCGCAGCGCGGTGAGTTTGCCGCCAAAGACGCAACCGGTATCGATGTTAATGGTGCGGTTCAGCCACTCGGCTTCCGAGACCGGAGTATGCCCGTAAACGACCATGGCGCGGCCACGATATTCGGCCGCCCAGTTGTAGCGGACAGGTAGTCCGTATTCGTCGGTTTCGCCGGTGGTCTCGCCAAAGAGGGCAAATGACCGTACTGCGCCCGACCCTCTGCCCTGCATTTCTTCTTTCATCCCAGCGTGTGCGACGACGAGTTTTCCGTCATCGAGCATGTAATGACTTACGAGCGAATCGATGAAGTTGGCGACTTGTTTCTTGAACTCGAGGGGTTCCGATTCCAGTTGGGCCAGAGATTCCGCCAAGCCGTGTGTGACCTGCGCATCTTTGCCGCGAAGTTTCTTGAGCAACTTCGTCTCGTGATTGCCGGGTACACAGAGAGCGGCACCAGAACCGACCATAGACATGGCGAGACGAAGTACATCGGGAATCTTCGGGCCGCGATCAACGAGGTCCCCGACAAATATAGCTTTTCGGCCATCCGGAGGAATCACCCGATATGATGAAGCATTTTGTTCGATGGAATAGCCCAACTGTTTCAGCAACATGGTGAGTTCGTCGAAACAGCCGTGAACGTCTCCAATGATGTCGAACGGCCCGTGCTCGTGCTTCAGGTTATTCCAGAGTGGCTGCCGCTCTATTTCCAGTCCGTCCAATTCTTCTGGAGCGTGAAAGATGTGAACATGCCGAAAGCCCTCGCGTTCCAACCCTCGAAGAGAGCGTTTTAGTTGCTGGGCCTGGTTACGAATGACGTGGGGTCCGAAGTCACGATCGGGACGCCCGCGATTGCGATCGGCACAGACCTTCTCAGGAAAGTTGAAGACGAGAGCCACCGGAATAACGTGAAACTCACGAGCGAGCGCCACTAGCGGTTTGCGCGATTCAGGCTGGACGTTGGTGGCGTCGATGACGGTGAGGCGTCCCGCTGCAAGCCGCTTCCGTGCAATGAAGTGCAGTATCTCGAATGCTTCCCTAGTGACGGTCTGATCGTTTTCGTTGTCGCCGACAAGGCCACGGCAGAAGTCGGACGAGAGGACCTCCGTGGGCTTGAAGAAGGTACGACCGAAGGTGGATTTGCCGCAGCCGGACGGGCCGATCAGAACAACGAGCGAAAGTTCGGGAATGGTAATTTTCACCGCGTGAACACCCCCATCTGGGTGGGCGCGCCAACGGTGGGATCCTCGTTGCCGACGGGACGAAACTCGATGCTGTAGCCGAAGCGCTCACCAATTCCTTGCGCCCATTGCTTGAAGTTAGCGCGCGTCCATTCGAATCGGTGATCCTTGTGGCGGAACTGGCCAGCGGGAAGCGTCTCGAAACGCACGTTGTACTCGGCGTTTGGTGTGGTGATGATCACGGCGTTTGGTTTTGCGTGCTCGAATACAACCCGCTCAAATGCAGCGAGACGAGGGGGATCAAGGTGCTCGATAACTTCGATGACGGCAGCGGCGTCAAATCCGGCAAACCGTCGATCGCGATACATGAGCGAGCCCTGAAAGAGGCGGACGCGCTCTCTCTGCTTCGGCGGCATGGTGGCGAGGTGAAGGCGTTCACTGGCAATTTCAAGACTGCGGTAGGAAACGTCCATGCCGACCACTTCCTGAAACTGCCTGTGCTTGAGGAGCTCGCGAATCAGCTTTCCCTCTCCGCAGCCGAGATCGATAACGCGAGCAGCACCGGTGCGTACGAGAGCGTCGGAAACAGCGTTCAAGCGGATTTCATTGAGGAGCAGCGGACGCTCAATCGCTTCTTCCTGTTCGGCCTTTCTTTCCTGCTGCTCGTCAGCTGCTGGTTCCTCGTCGCCCAAGAGACGCTCAAGTGCTTCGGTCGCGAGTCGTTTCTGATGCCGCAAGTAACGGTTCACGATCAGTTCGCGTTCGGGATGTGTTTGCAGCCATCCTTCACCGCGCTTGAGTAGCTTGTCGATTTCATCCTGACCGACCCAGTAGTGCTTGTCGGCGTCGAGCACGGGAATAAGGACGTACAGGTGTGTCAACAAATGCTTGAGCGGTGTCGCCTTCTCGAGTGTGACAGTGTAGTAGGGGCCTTCCCCCCATTCGGGAAACTTGTCGTCGAGTCCGTGATGTTGAGCGGCGACGGTGTAGCCGAGGGGTTCAAAAAGGCGTCGGAGCAGATCTTCTCCTCCACGACAAGCAAGGACGGAGATGGTTGCGCGCAGTGGGAGAGGCACGTCGACCAGTTGGGGACGGCCTTTGCTTGTACCGGATAGAGCGCTAGCGAAGATGCGCGCGATAGCGACACTCATAAATGACGATGCCACGTACGGGCGGTCATTTACGTACTGTTCGAGAGCTCCTCCCTCACCGGCAGGACCTCGACGGCTCCGGACGAGTCCGACGGGATCGACGTCGAGTAGCAATGCGGCAGTGCAGCGTAAGTCGGTTGCTTCCGGATAAAAGACGTGCGCTTGTCCGAAGGAGAGGTCGAAGGACTGCATGCGCTCCGGGTTCTTGTGCAGCAGATAGCCGAGATCAGAAGCTTGCGGGCCGCTGTTCGTGATAGTTAAGAGCATGAAGCACAAGTATCGCGCGAGGGAGTCGCGGGGACAAGGTGGAAACCACCGCGTGCGTGTGCCGCATTGCGGTGCTGCGCACCGCTTCTGAAAGGTTTCGACGACGCCAACCCCGGATTACGTGCGCAAAGAACGCGCACTCCACCCGTGGGTAATGAATGACGTCCGCTACGCGGACTCGTGAAGTGGCGGAGACTTCACATCGGGCAGGCGCCCTCCCTCAGGCTAGGCGCCGCCACATTGGTCAAAACTCTTGGAGCGATGGTGGAGGCCGCCGGCTCGGTTCACATCTCGTCTACGCTGCACGCGGGAGTTTGTGTTGTTGCATGGCGTGCATAGACGGGTACATCGGCATCTTTTCCTTCCATCCTTTGCGCAGGAGCCAGACGTTCGCGGGGTAGGCGGTGGCCCAGCCGACGATCATGGCGATCTGCATCATGAACCAGAAGACAGCCATGTTGGGATGGATGCGCGTGGGCTCGGGGAAGAAGACGAAGCGAGTGAGGGCCATCCAGGCGAACATGCCGATTTCGAAGGCGGCGATCGAGATGGTGTCGGCACGCATGGCGGCGAGGATTCCCTTCCCTGGCGACAGGCCGCGCATGGGAACGATGGTGAAGTACTGAAAGAAAATACCGAGGGCGTAGGCGAGGACGAAGTCAACGACCAGCTTGGTTGCGAATTCCGATCCGGCGACGAAGGTGGCGACGGAGCCACCGATGAGGAAGAGTCCGCCTTCGCCGAGGATGTCACCAATGGTGCATCCGGCGCCGCAATGAAAGTCGGCGATGGAGACCTGCTCGCGCGTGGGTTCCATCTGCTGCATGTGTTCTTTGGTGTGCTCATCGGGCCGGGGCGAACTGGCCACGCTGACCGGGCGTGAGCGGACGTAAAGCCACGCGGCGACCGGGCCGAAGTACATGGCGGTGATGGGCCACACGAGATGCATGATCCACATGCGCTGACGGCGTCCGGAAAGAATGTCGAAGACGATCCAGAGTGCGATCGCGGTACAGAGGCCGAGATAAACCCAGGCGAGCAGGTGCAGCCATTCGGGATAAGGCTTCATGATGGGGAGATGTGGCGTGACCGTTAGGGGTTTACGGGCAAAAAAGAAACGCCGGAGCAACGCCCCGGCGTGGTGTCACCGATGATGCCGTTACGCTGACTTCTTCGCGTACTGTTCGGGATTGCGGTCGAACTTCTGCTTGCAGTCGGTGGAGCAGAAGTAGAACTGCTGGCCGTTGTAATCGCTCTTTCCGGCGGCATTCTTCTCATCTACCTGCATTCCGCAGATCGGGTCAGTGTGCATGAATCCTCCTTGAGAAGTTATGGATGGGCACAGGCGATGCGCGGTGGCCTGAGAGGAGCAATGCGAGGGGAAGAAAAATCCAAGGAGAGTTTCTAGCGAGAGGAAAACCAGTTTCGTTTTGCACTGAATTCTAAGCGGCGACGGGTTTTGCGGAACATCTTTGGCGATATCCCCTAGTGGGAAATTTCCGCGTACGGATGTGAGCTAATGACCAGAAGAAAGATCGCAGGCCTTTCGTTGTTCGTTGTTCTGCTGATGGCGCCCGCCTTCAGCTTTGCGCAGACAAACACCGCCCTATTTGGCGAAACCAAAGTTCAATTAAGCAATGACTTCGTGAGTGCGTTGGGAAGCTTGAGCGTGGCACCGGGCACGGTGTTTCCCACCCGACTTCAGCGCGGGATTGTGAACTTCCCGGTTGTTGGCGGCGCTATTGACCTGCAAACGGCAAAGGGAGAAATCCTGCACAGCGGCGGGCTAACGCTGACGGCAGCAAACGGCACGAAGGTGCAGTTGCAGGCATTTACGATCGACACGACGGGACAGCCGGTGATCACGGGACTGGTAAGCGTAAACGGACAAGTGCTGGGCCGGTTGCCGTTGTTCACGCTTCAGCTTCCGGGCAATCTGAGCCTGCCGCTCAAGCCGGTACACAATTGGATTACGCTGAAGGGCGTGGGCGTGCAACTTTCAACGCAAGCGGCCACGGCGCTGAATACGGTGTTCAATGTCACGGCGTTTCAGGCCGGCTTCAACATTGGAACCGCCAATGTTTCGTTTTACAGCTTTCGCTGAATCTCGCCTAAGGTGAAGATCTGAGGGTCCGCTAAGGGGATCAAGCGGGCCCTCTTCGGCGGTTTGCGACAGATTGTCATTGTTCGGGACAGAGTGTCATTCGGTGTCACCCGGCGGGGCGAGAATTTGCTCAGATTTTCAATCACTTATGGGTGCACGAGCTTTGGCAACGCCGTTGCAGAAACAAATGCGGGTCTGCCTTTGAGGTAACGTTGCGGTGCCAGGAGCGGCGCTCTCCGCGTGTAGGCGGCGCGGGCAGGGGCGACGCGCACCGCAACTTGAATTCAACATTCCGGGCGCGATACAGGGTGGTCAAGCCTGAGCCTCAACCCGGCCACGAGCGTCACACACTGGGCTCCTCTCAATCTGTGACGCTCGTGCGATTCATTTGTGCCAACCTTGGTTTTACCGCACAATGCTAAACAGATGATCACGGAAGCATTGCACCAGATTGCGAACCACCGGCATTCGCTCGGGCGCGAACAGGCGCGCGATGTGATGACGGAGATTCTTGCGGGAAAGGCCACAGATGCGCAGATCGCGGCACTGCTGGTGGCGCTGCACATGAAGGGCGAGACGGTGGAGGAGATCGTCGGGTTCGCGGAGGCGATTCGCGCGGCGGCAACACCGCTGGCGGAGATCGAAGATTCGGCGCTGGATGTGAGCGGCACCGAACGTGATGCACTGGTGGACACCTGCGGCACAGGCGGAGATGCGGCGGGGACATTCAACATCTCGACGGCAACAGCGTTTGTGGTGGCGGGCGCAGGCGTGAGGGTGGCAAAGCATGGAAATCGCAGCGTGACGTCGAAGTGCGGCTCGGCGGACGTGATGGAGGCGCTGGGAATCAACATCAACCTGCCGCCGACGAAAGTGACGGCGTCGCTGGAGAAGGTGGGGATCGCGTTCCTGTTTGCTCCGGCGATGCACTCGGCGATGAAGTATGTGCAACCGGCGCGTCGCGAGTTGCGGCTGCGGACGATCTTCAACCTGCTGGGTCCGTTGACGAATCCGGCGAAGGCGTCGGCGCAGGTGGTGGGGGTCTATGCGAAGGACCTGGTGGAGAAGGTAGCGCAGGCGCTGTGCATGCTGGGGCTGAAGCGTGCGATGGTGGTCCACGGCGAGGATGGGCTGGACGAGATCACGATATCGGGGCCGACGCACGTGGCCGAGGTGAGGGACGGCGGCGTAAAGATGTACGACGTAACGCCGGAGCAGTTCGGGATCAAGCGGGCGCCGCTTGAGTCGCTGGATGGGGGCGATGCAGAAACGAATGCGAGGATCATTCGCGCGGTGCTGGAGGGGGAGAAGTCCCCGAAGCGGGATGTGGTGCTTCTGAATGCAGCCGCGGCACTGGTGGCGGCGGGGCGGGCGGATACGATCGGCGTGGGGC